>CAUPYO010000385.1:0-2507 GCA_963515565.1 uncultured Microbacterium sp. | reverse complement strand
CGCCAGTCCTGCGGCGTGCGCGACGCCGACCGCGCGCTGCGCGGCGCTGTCCGCGGCGGCGTCGAGGGCCCTCGCGAGCTCGTCGGGGCGGGGATCGCCGGTGAGTTCGAGGACGCGTCGCAATCGGCCGGGCGAAGTGAGGGGCATGATTCCGGGAAGGATCGGGATCACGACCCCCGCCCGCCGTGCGCGGTCGACGAACTCGAGGTAATCCTCGGCGTGGAAGAACAGTTGCGTGATGGCCGAGGTGGCACCGGCGGCCTGCTTGGCGAGGAGCGCGTCGATGTCTTCGAACCGGTGGCGCGAGCGGGGGTGCCCGTTGGGGAACGCCGCCACCGAGATCTCCACCGGCTCACCGGCAGCCAGCTCCGCGGCGCCGGGCACACCCGGGATCTCCTGCTCGCGGTAGGGGGACCGCTCCGACTGCACACGATCGATCAGCTGCACGAGCTGGGCGGCCGACTCGAGGTCGCCGAGGGCGACATCGTCTTCCGTGGCCCCGACGGGCGGGTCGCCCCGGAGCGCGAGGAAGCGCGTGATGCCCGCGTCGAGAAAGGTGCGGATCACGCCGGTCGCTTCGGCGTAGCTGCTGCCGACGCAGGTGAGATGCGCCACGGGGGGAACGTCGGTCTCGCGGAGGATGTGGGTGAGCACTGCCAGCGAGCGGTCGGTGGTCGAGCCGCCGGCGCCGAAAGTGACGGAGATGAAACGCGGGCGGATGCCGGCGAGAACACGGATCGTCTCGTACAGGGCCGGCAGGCCGTCGCTCGTGCGCGGCGGATAGATCTCGAACGAGACCGGAACCGTGCCCGGCGTGGCCGAGACCGCCTCATGGGTGAGCGGTGCGGTGGCGCGGGGTTCGTGAGACATCATCGCTCGGGTTCGCTCTCGGGTCAGGGACGTTCAGCCGGACGGCCGCGGGTGGCGCACAGGTGTGCCGGTCGCGGGCGGGTGCCGGGCTCGGCTGTCGCTCCTGCCCGGAGATCCCGGGCTGCCCGCTCACGGCGGGCGTCGATGGCACCACTGTAGAGCCACTGCGGGGCCGCCGCCGTTGTGTGACGACACGTTTCAGTCGGTGGGCGCGGGACCGGTGTCACGGGCACCGCGTAGCGTTGTGGTCATGGTCGATGTGAGTCCCTACGGATCTTGGCTCTCCCCCGTCACGGCAGCGTGGGCGTCGGCGGCGTCGGCGCGAATCGACGGGGCCGCGCTGGTGGGCGACGAGGTGTGGTGGGGGCAGTCGCTTCCCGAAGAAGCGGGGCGCACGGCGGTGCTTCGCCGCGATGCACACGGCGCGGTGCACACTGTGCTTCCGGCGCCCTGGAACGCGCGCTCCGGCGTGCACGAGTACGGCGGTGGGTCATGGGCCGTCGATGACGCCTCCCGACTGTTCTTCGTCGAACGCAGCGACCAGCAGGTGTGGATGCTCGCCCCCGATGAGGTGCCCCGCCGCCTCACCGACGACGCCGACGTGCGCTATGGCGGGCTTCGCTTCAGTGCGGGTGTCCTCCTCGGCATCCGCGAACGGGCGGGGCGCGACCGGGCGGTCGTGCGCATCGACACCGATGGGGCAGGGGCGATCCCTCTGGTCGCGGGCAGCGACTTCGTGGCGCAGCCGGCGCTCTCCCCCGGCGGCGACCGTCTGGCCTGGATCGCGTGGAATCACCCCGACATGCCGTGGGACCGCACGGTGCTGCGCGTCGGGCACATCGACGGCGGCACGATCTCCGCATGGACGGACGTGACCGACGGCACCTCGGCGGCGCTGCAACCGGAGTGGGTGAGCGACGACGAGCTCGTCTTCCTGGACGATGCCACCGGCCGCTGGAATCCCTGGCGCGTGCGGCTGGATGACTATGCGCGCCGCACGCCCATCGCCCCCGCCGACGCCGATACGGGCGGGCCGCTGTGGTCGCTGGGCTCGCGCTGGTTCGGCGTGCGGGCCGACGGTGGGCTGATCGCCGTGCGCACGCACGGTTCGGACCAGCTCGTCGCCGTGGACGCCGCCGGCGCGGTGACCGGTATCGACATCCCCGCCACGGCGTCGCTGATGGTGGAGGCCACCGTCGGCCACCGCGCGCTCGTCTCGGGCATGGCGCCCGGGCTCAGCGGCATTTGGCTCATCGAGCTGGGTGATGCCGCCGAGGGCACGGTGTCGCCGCGGGCCTCGCTGGTTGTCGGCGAGACGGCGGAGCTTGCCGGCGAGCGGCTCGACGAGTGGATGCCCGCGACACGAGATCTCACCGTCGACGGCCCGACGGGAGCGGTGCACGCGTTCGTGCACCCGCCGACCCATCCGCGAACGCTCGGGCCGACCGATGAGCGTCCGCCGTATGTCGTGCTCGTGCACGGCGGACCCACCGGGCACGAGGGCGGCGTCGCCGACAGCAGGACCCTGTTCTTCACGAGCCGCGGCATCGGCGTGCTCGAGGTCAACTACGGCGGCTCGACGGGTTACGGACGCGCCTACCGCGATCGCCTCCGCGGCCAGTGGGGCGTCGTCGACG
>CAUPYO010000384.1:0-2527 GCA_963515565.1 uncultured Microbacterium sp. | reverse complement strand
CGGTCACTCTCCCGCGGAATGCCGTCGAGGATGGTGCCGTCTCCCTGGAGGGGATGCGGGCGACGCACCGACTCGAAGCGGCGCACCAGAGCGTCGTCGGCGGCGTCGAGGAAAAGTACGCGCAAGGGGCGTCCGGCGCGCAGTGCGCTCGTCACCGCCGGCAGCGCATGAAAGAGATCCCGACCACGCACATCGACGACGGCGGCGAGTTTCGGAAGAGCGCCACCCGCGAGTTCGGTCAGTTCCAACAGGGGGCCGAGCATCTGAGGCGGCAGATTGTCGACCACGTACCATCCGAGGTCTTCGAGCGCGTTGGCGGCGGTCGTACGACCGGCGCCGGACATCCCGGTGACGATGAGCACCTCGCCGGCGGGCTGGTCGTCTGCCATGGGCCCTCCCTGGACGGATCGCGGGTGGATCGGGATGAGGACAGCCTAGCGATTCGCCAGGCGCTGCTGGATCGCGGCGGCGAGCTTGGGTCCGATGCCGGGCAGCGCGGTCATCTCGTCGGCGGTCGCGGCGCTGAGGGCGGTGACGGAGCCGAAATGTCGCAGCAGCGCCTTGATCCGCGCCTCACCCAACCCCGGTACCTCGCTGAGCACGCTCGAGATGTCGCGACGACGACGCTTGCGTTGGTGGGTGATGGCGAATCGGTGCGCTTCATCACGCAGCCGCTGCAGCAGGTAGAGCGCCTCGGAGGTGCGCGGGAGGATCACCGGATACTCCTCGCCGGGCAGCCAGATCTCTTCGAGCCGCTTGGCGATTCCGCACAGCGCGATCTCGCTGTGACCGGCATCCTCGAGGGCACGCGCGGCCGCCGCCACCTGCGGGGCACCGCCGTCGACCACGAGCAGCTGCGGACGATAGGCGAACCGCGGTCGCTTGCGTTCGGTGACGACCGGTGCATCGGGATCGGCCTCGGCCGCCCCGGGGACCTTGGCGACATCGGCGTCGGATGTCGCATCGTCGCGGTCGACGTGGGCGAGCCGGCGCGTCAAGACCTGGTACATCGAGTCGGTGTCGTCGGTCGTCTCGGGAACGCCGAACGAACGGTACTGGTCTTTACGCGGTAGCCCGTCTTCGAACACGACCATCGAGGCGACGACGTTCGTACCCGACAGGTGCGAGACGTCGTAGCACTCGATGCGCAGAGGCGCCTCGTCCATCCCGAGGGCGATCTGAAGATCGGTGAGCGCCTTGGTACGAGCGGTGTAGTCGGAGGTTCGGCGGGTCTTGTGGAGCAACAGCGCCTGCTGCGCATTGAGGGTCGCCGTGCGCAGCAGATCGGCCTTGCGCCCCCGCTGGGCGACTTGAAGGGTGACGCTCTTGCCGCGACGTTCCTGGAGCCACTGCTCCAGATCGGCGGCGTCGTCGGGCAGCGTGGGCACGAGCACCTGGCGGGGGATCTCCCCCGCGGCGGCGGCACCATAGGTGCGTTGGATCACCTGGTCGACGAGGTCGGCGCCGGAGATGTCGAGTTCCTTGTCGATCGTCGTCGCCCGCACACCGCGCACGCGGCCACCGCGAACCACGAAGTGCTGCACGGCCGCCGACAGTTCGTCCTCGGCGACGCCGAAGAGGTCGGCGTCGGTGTCTTCGGCGAGCACGAGCGAGCTGCGACTGAGCACGGCGTCGATGGCCTGCAGCCGGTCGCGATACACCGCCGCAGACTCGTAGTCCATCGCCGCAGATGCTTCACGCATGCGTTTGGTGAGGTCTCGGGCGAAACGCTGGTCGCCGCCGGCCATGAACGCGACGAAGTCATCGACGATCGCGCGATGCTCTTCGACGGTGACCTTCATCGAGCACGGACCGCCGCATCGCCCGATCTGGCCGGGGAAACACGGCCGGCCCGACGACATCGCCTTCTTGTAGGAGGCATCGGAGCAGGTGCGGATCGGGAACACCTTGATCATCAGGTCGATGGTGTCGTGCACCGCCCAGACCTTGGGATAGGGGCCGAAGTACCGGGCGCCGGGGATGCGCCGATTGCGGGTCACGATCACCCGCGGAGCCTCATCTGCCAGCGTGATCGCCATGTACGGATAGGACTTGTCGTCCTTGTACCGAACGTTGAACGGCGGCGAGAACTCCTGGATCCACATGTATTCCAGTTGCAGCGACTCGACGTCGCTGCCGACGACAGTCCATTCGACGGATGCCGCGGTCAGCACCATCCGTCGGGTACGTTCGTGCAGCGTGTGCAGCGGCGCGAAGTAGTTCGACAGGCGCGCGCGAAGGTTCTTCGCCTTCCCCACGTAGAGCACGCGACCGTCCGCATCGCGGAAGCGGTACACGCCGGGCTGGGTCGGGATCTCACCCGGCCGCGGCTTGTATGGGAGCGCGTCCGCCATCTCAGCCGGCCTTCCGCACCGGCCCCCGAGTCTGCGCGGCGAGTTGCTGACCCGACCGCTCCGACGCGAGGATCTCCGCCAGGAAGGCACCGGTGTGGCTTTCCTCGACGCGGGCGACCTGCTCGGGTGTGCCGGACGCGACGATCTGACCACCGCCGGAGCCGCCCTCGGGG
>CAUPYO010000383.1:0-2563 GCA_963515565.1 uncultured Microbacterium sp. | reverse complement strand
GTGCTGGAGGCTACGGCATCCGAGCGCGCGCCCTTCGCCGAACGCGAGGCCGCGCAGCGTGCTCTCGGCCTGCCGACCCTGCCCACCACCACGATCGGTTCGTTCCCGCAGACCGCCGATATCCGCCGTGCGCGGGCCGCTCACGGTCGCGGCGAGCTCAGCAGCGCCGAATACGAGGAGTTCTTGCGGGCCGAGATCGACCGTGTCATCGAGCTGCAGGAAGACCTCGGCCTCGACGTGCTCGTGCATGGCGAGGCGGAGCGCAACGACATGGTGCAGTACTTCGCCGAGCACCTCGACGGGTTCACCGTCACCGAGAACGGCTGGGTGCAGTCGTACGGTTCGCGGGCGACGCGGCCATCGATTCTGTGGGGAGATGTCTCGCGTCCGGCGCCGATCACCGTCGGCTGGTCGACGTATGCGCAGTCGCGTTCCCAGAAGTACGTGAAGGGCATGCTCACCGGGCCGGTGACGATCCTCGCGTGGTCGTTCGTGCGGGACGACCAGCCGCTCGCCGCGACGGCCGACCAGGTCGCGCTCGCCCTGCGAGACGAGATCGCCGATCTCGAAGCCGCCGGCATCCGCATCATCCAGGTCGACGAGCCGGCGCTGCGCGAACTGCTGCCGTTGCGGCGGGAGGATCAGCCGTCGTACCTCGACTGGTCGGTGCGTTCGTTCCGTCTGGCCACGGCGGGTGTGGCCGATGCCACGCAGATCCACACGCACCTGTGCTACTCAGAGTTCGGTGTCGTCATCGATGCGATTGCGGCGCTGGATGCCGACGTCACCTCCATCGAGGCGGCGCGCAGCCGCGGCGAGGTGATCGGAGACATCGCGGCCTCGGGCTTCTCACACGGCATCGGGCCGGGCGTCTACGACATCCACTCGCCGCGTGTTCCGACTGTGGCGGAGATCGAAGAACTGCTCCAGCGCGCCGCCGAGGAGTTGCCGCTTCGTCAGGTCTGGGTCAACCCGGACTGCGGGCTGAAGACGCGCGGCTACGAAGAGACCGTCGCCGCTCTGCAGAACCTCGTCGCTGCCACGGAGCGGGTGCGGGAGCGCGTCGGAGCGGCCTGAGCGGTGTGCGCCGCCCGCGCGCGGACAATCTGAGGTGTCGCGCGCGCGGGAGCGCTCAGATGGCGCGGAGGATGGCGACGACGCGGCCGAGCACCACGGCGTCGTCGCCGAGGATCGGTTCGAATGCCGAGTTGCGGGGGAGCAGCCACGTGTGACCGTCGCGCTGGCGGAAGGTCTTCACGGTGGCTTCGCCGTCGAGCATGGCGGCGACGATGTCGCCGTTGTCGGCTGTCGGCTGTGAGCGCACCACGACCCAGTCGCCGTCGCAGATCGCCGCGTCGATCATGGACTCGCCGCTGACCTTGAGCATGAACAGGTCGCCCTTGCCCACGAGCTGACGTGGCAACGGGAAGATCTCCTCCACCTGCTGGTCGGCGGTGATCGGGACGCCCGCTGCGATGCGACCGACCAGGGGCACGAGCGCCGCGTCACCGAGGGAGGGGGCGAGGTCGGCGGGGTTCTCTGCGGCTGCGCCGGGCAGGTCGATGAGGACCTCCATGGCGCGGGTCTTGCCGGCATCGCGGCGCAGATATCCGCTCAGTTCCAGCTGATTGAGCTGATGGGTGACGCTGGACAGCGACTTCAGCCCCACGGCGTCGCCGATCTCACGCATGCTCGGCGGGTAGCCGTAGCGGGCGATGGAGGTCTGGATCACCTCGAGGATCTTCAGCTGCTTGTCGCTGAGGCTCTTTCGCCTGCGTGTCTGAGGCTTCTCGGCCATGTCGCGCGCTCCTTCGATCGCGTCCCCCAGAAGGCAGCGCCTTCGAATGTCGGAGGTAGGTGATGGGGTCGTCTTGTCGAAACCGTATCCGGTTTTCGCAGTCTCGACCGGCACGCTGCCGCGTGTCGTCTTCGATTCATCTGCGAGAAGCGGCTACTTGACACTCGAACATAATCGAAGATACATTCGGTACAGAGATTCGCATCCGGTCCTCCCGGCCGAGAATCGGATGCGAATCTCTCGACACCCGGAGACACACTCCTGAGGAGGAACCCATGACCACGATCGACATCCTCGGCGCCTCGCCCCGCGGCCCTGTCGTCGCGGCGGTACCGACCACGCGGCTGCGGCTGACCGTCCGTGGTCGTCGCGTCCTCGCGTTTCTCGCGTCCGTCCCGGTGGTCGTGGCCCTCGGCATCGGCATCGTCTCCGGGGGTGGGGCTCTGGCCTCGAACGAGGGCGCATCCGGGGTGACGTTCACCCATGTCACCGTCCAGCCCGGCGACACGCTCTGGTCGATCGCCCGCGCCGTCGCTCCCGATGTCGACCCGCGCGATGCGGTCGACGCCATCGTGCGCCTCAACGCGCTGCCGTCGGGCAGTCTCGACGTGGGAGAGAGCATCGCGATCCCGGCGGAGTACACCTCGGGCAACTGAGCCCCGACGCCTCGGCCGCGGCCGAGGCGGGTGCGGACGTCTACGATGTTCAAGGTGAGCGTTCACCTCGATGATCTGCCCCTTCGCAACGACCTGCGCGGTCTGACGC
>CAUPYO010000382.1:0-2564 GCA_963515565.1 uncultured Microbacterium sp. | reverse complement strand
ACCCCTTCCTTACCATGGAAGTGCTCTGCCACTGAGCTATCGGGGCGTGCTGCCCGTCTCGGGGCAACCAGAAAAGAATATCAGAGCCGAGGCATCCGACAGAATCGGCTCAGCCGACGGTGTGGCCACCCTTGGTGTGCTCGGCGAGCCACGGCATCGGGTCGATGCGCGTGGTTCCTCCCAGCACCACCTCGAGGTGCAGGTGCGGTCCGGTAGCCTTGCCCGTCTGACCGACCTGACCGATGACCTGGCCGACGGTGACGTGGTCGCCCACCTTCACGCGCAGCGAGCCGTACTGCATGTGCCCGTACCGGGTGGAAACCAACTGACCGTCGATGATGTGGTCGATGAGCACGGTGACGCCGTAGTCGCCGCCGGATTCGGTGGCGATGCGCACGGTTCCCGCCGCCACGGCGTGGATCTCCGCACCGGCACCGGGTGTGAGGTCGACGCCATTGTGGGGCGTGGCGAACTCCGACTCGTACGCGACCGAGCCGAAGGCGGCCGAGATGGGCACTCCGACGGGGAACGGGTACTGGATCGGCGAGGAGGGATCGTTGACCCACGTGTTCGCGAACAGTCGCACACCCGATTCTGCGGCCAACTGGGCCATCGACGTGACGCTGTAGTTATCGGGACGCTCGAGCGTCGCCGGCTGCGTGGCACCCGACGCGACGAAGGCCTGGATCTGATCCGTCGACGATGTCAGCTTCGTTGCCGACGTCGAGCTCGATGCCACGACGGTCGGCTGTGACGCCGTCGAAATCTGGGATGCCGAGGCAACCGCCGCGGCCGGCGTGGTCGTTCCCACGGCCAGCAGACCCACCACGGTCATCACTCCGACCGAGAAGGATGCCGCAGCCATCCGCTTGACGACCGTGACCCCTCGCGTGCGACGCCGCGGCGCCAGGTGGGGCGGGGCATCGTCGGAAGCGTTCGGCGCGGCGTTGTCGGCGTTGTCATCGGCATCCGCAACGGCGGGTTTCTGGACGGGAGTCTCGCCGGTGAAGGAAAACAGGCGTGCGGCCAACTCGAACTCATCGACGTCGCAAGACTCCGATGCCGCCGGAGCGACGAAGACCGAATCGGCCGGCAGCTGGTCTGCAACGGGAAGGGGCACCGCATCCGCGATGGCTTGCTCGGTGGGCACCTCGGGCGCGGACGCCTCCGCGGCATCCTGAGACACGAGCTCGGTCGTCGCGGACTCGGCCGCCACCGACTCGAAGACAGCGCGCGCAGCCCGCCGCAGGCGACGACGCGACGCCTCGTCGGGCTGGGCACCCACGACGGTCTCTGCGACGATCGCCGCGGCGACATCCGCGATGACGGTCTCTGCCAGCGAAGGCTCCTCCGACGCGGAGGTCTCGACGACCTCGGCCTCAAGGACGAGCGCCGGCTCGGCGATCTCAGCGACGGCGTCGATCTCGGGGGCCGCAGAAACCGTCTCCGGCTGGGCCGCGAGACGTCGATACTCGGCGCGAGTCAGTGCACCCGACCCGTTCGGCGTGGACGCCGTCTCGGGTCGCCGGCGTGCGCGTCGTGAAGGCGCGGCATCGGCCGAGGGGGTGTCAGAGGTCACATCACAGCTCTCGTCAGGCCGCACGGGAGGGGGGTGAGGTCCGTGCGGGGACGTCGTACAGGGGCTTCCGATCACTTCAGCCGTTCGGGCCGGCGAAGATAACGATCAGGTAAACACTACATCGCCCACGCTGAGAATGCGATGAAAACCGCAGGCTCGGTAGCCGGCGTTCGAAGACGGATGTCACTCTTCGAGGAGCTCGCGCAGGCGATCGAAGAGGTCGGGACCGGCGGCGAAGGTCATGTCCGTTCCCGGCGCACCCCCCGGGCGTCCACCCACACGCCCGCCTGCTTCGGTCACCAGCAGCGCACCCGCCGCGTGATCCCAAGGCTTCAGGCCACGCTCGAAGTAGCCATCGAGCCGTCCGGCAGCGACATAGGCCAAGTCCAGCGACGCCGCACCGGCGCGGCGCAGATCGCGCGCGAGCGGCATCAGTCGCCGCACACGGGCGATGTCTGCGTCGTGGGTGGCGGGGTCGTATCCGAAACCCGTGGCGAGCAACGCGCCGGCATCCGTCACCGTCGACACCTGCAGCCGCTGCGCGCCCAGCCAGGCGCCCTCGCCTCGGGCGGCACAGAAGAGTTCGTCGACGGTCGGCGTGTAGACGACGGCAGCCTGCGCCGTCCAGCCCGACGGAACGGGCTCGCCGGTCACTGCGGCGATGCTCACGGCGTAGTGCGGGATGCCGTAGGCGTAGTTGACGGTGCCGTCGATCGGATCGACCACCCAGGTCAGGCCGCTCGTTCCCGGGTGCGGGTCGGATTCTTCCCCGAGGAAACCGTCGTCGGGGCGCGCCGCGGCAAGGCGGTCGCGGATCAGCTGCTCGACCTCGCGGTCGGCGTCGGTGACGATGTCGGCGAGCGACGACTTGGTCGCGGCGAGGGCGACTCCCTCCGTGCGACGCCGACGCGCCAGTTCACCAGCCTCCCGCGCGATATCGACGGCGAGATTCTGCAGCTGTCCGGCATCCACCATCCCTCCACGC
>CAUPYO010000381.1:0-2564 GCA_963515565.1 uncultured Microbacterium sp. | reverse complement strand
GCCACCACCCTCCGCGTCGGACAGCGTGAGCCCCTCCGCGTCGAACGGGTCGGTGCTGATCGCGAGCACATCGCGGGCATCCCACGTATCGCGCGCCGAATCGCGAAGTGCGAGAGGGGTGGAGGATGCCGCGGCATCCGGGTCGGCGCCGCCGGCCGCATCGGCGATCTCGATGGCGGTGACGAACGCCCAGAACGCGCGCAGCGTCGCCTGGGTGTCGACAGTGGCGCCCTGGTAGGCGATGACCAGATCGTGATCCGGGAGCACGAGGGCGAACTGCCCGAACGCGCCGTCGAGCCGGAAGCCCTGGCGGCCGCGCCATACCTGGTATCCGTAGCCCAGCGTCCAGTCGTTGATCTCACCGTCTGCGGCGACGGGGCCGTCGAACACCCCGGTGTCCGACCAGGGGCGCGACATCTCGTCGACGTACCAGGCCGGCGCCACCTGCACGCCCTCGAAAACGCCGCCGGCGCCGAGCATGATCGCGGTGCGCGCGAGGTCGTCGACCGTGAGGTGGAAGCCCGAGGCGCCGTGCTCGATGCCGCCATACGGCGACATCCACCGCTCGCCGATGCCCAGCGGGTCAAGCAGTCGCGGACGCAGGTACGCCGTGAGCGCCTCGCCGGTGATCGCGGTCACGATCGCCGACAACGCGTGGGTGGCGGGCGAGTTGTACGCGAAATGGGTGCCCGGCGCGAATGCCGGCGCTTCGCGCAGGAGCACCCGTGGATCGGCGCCGACGCGCTCGATCTGCTCGGACGAGTGCCCGGTGTTCATCGTGAGCAGATGCCTCACCGTGATGCCGTGGGGGTTCGGCTCCCCCAGATGAGCACCGGCTGAGTCGTCGAGCCCCAGTCGTTTCTCGTCGGCGAGGAAGCCGATCGCGAGCGACGCGAAGGTCTTGGATGCCGAGTACACGAGCGCCGGCCGGTCCAACCGGTACGGCGCCCAAGCGGTTTCGAAGGCCACCTCGCCGTGACGGGCGACGAGCAGCGCGTGCGGGTCAAGGCCCTCGGCGGAGAGGCGCTCAGCCAGGGCGAGCACCGCGGCGGCGGGGATGCCGAGCTCAGCGGGAGTGCGGCGCACCAGAGGACGCGACGGACGAGGACGACGGGACTGCAGCGAAGAAGTCATCCCTTCCACTCTACGAGCGGGCGAGTGGGCGGAGCCACGGCCGGTCGAAACCTGCGTATGACGCTCGGTCTGGTCCCACTCGATGTACTCTTGCGCCTCGCTCCGGGCCCTCCAAGGGACAACGCGGCCACCCATCGATGAGCTCAAGGTGGCGCGCTCACATGAAGAGGACGTCCGCCAAATCGTTTTGCGTGGGCTATGTCTTGTTGGATGTGCTCCGCCAGGAGTAAATGGCCGCCAAGAGCGCCACGATCAGGGAAAGAGTGGCAAGCGCCCACCTCACCAGTGCTGCTCCAGGGAAGGTGTTATGAAGTGGAGCTGTGTCTCACCGCTTCACGAGGCCTTCGTGACCCGCGCCGATGCCGCTCTCGTGGCAAACCGGATGGTTTAACCCCCCCCCGCCCCGCACCAGCTCGCCGCACTCTCGGCATCACCCCGACCGCAGCGCGGCGACCAGTTCCTCGGCATAGCGGGAACCCTGCGCACTCGCGCTCCACGCGATGCCGATCGCGCGCACCCGTCGCGGCGTCAGCGGCAGGTACACGACGCCGGGATCGTCGCGACCGGGCGTACGGGGCAGGATCGACACCCCCAGGCCACCGGCGACGAGGCTGCGCATCGTGTCGATCTCGCTGCTTTCGAAGGTGACGTTCACCCCGACGCCCGCCTCGTCGAGGATCTCGGTGACGACGGCGCGCAGCTCGGCGATGCGCGAGAAGCCGATGAAGTCGCGCCCCGCCAGGTCGCGGACGTCGACCTCCCCGGCGGAGGCCAGGGGGTGTCCCACGGGAACGGCGATGCACAGCGGCTCTTCTGCGAGCCCTACCCAGCGCACATTGTCGGATGCCGCGAGCGTGTCGGTCGGCGCCGTACTCAGCGCCACATCGATGACGTCGAGGTCGAGCCAGCCGTAGAGGTCTCGCGCGAAGCCCTGCCGCAGCGACACCCGCACGTCCGGCCGCAACGCGCGGAAGCGTTGAACGACATCAGGCACCATCCACCTCGCGACCGAGTGGAGGAAGCCCACCCGCAAGAGCCGGCCTTCTTGGGCGATCAGCTCGGCGTGGCGGCGAGCCGCGTCGACGGCGTCGAGCACGCCCGCGGCGTCGGCCCGGAACGCGAGGCCGTTGGCGCTCAACTCGAGCCGCTTGCCGTGGCGGGTGAAAAGCGCCATCCCCACTTCGGCTTCGAGCCGCGCCAGCGCACGCGACACATTGGACTGGTTGATGCGCAGCTCGGCGGCCGTGTCGCGGGTGTTCTGCGTCTCGGCCAGCGAGAGGAAGATGCGCAGCGTCTGCTCGTCCATCGCCCCATTATGCGATGCGCGCATCAGTATCGGCATCCGCTTCATTTCACGGCCCGTCTGCGGTGCACAAGCATGGAACGCATGGCCGCCACCGTTCTCGACCGCACCCCCACCGGGTCGATCG
>CAUPYO010000380.1:0-2572 GCA_963515565.1 uncultured Microbacterium sp. | reverse complement strand
GCTCAAGGACGTCCTCTACGAAATCCGTGGAGCCGCCCTGGTGGAAGCTGACCGGCTCGAGGCCGACGGGCACCGCATCCTCAAGCTGAACACGGGCAACCCCGCCGTCTTCGGCTTCGAAGCGCCGTACCAGATCGTGCGTGACATGATCGAGGCGGTGCCCCACGCGCACGGCTACAGCGACAGTCGCGGCATCATGTCAGCGCGTCGGGCGGTCGTTTCGCGCTACGAGGAGGTCCCGGGCTTCCCGAAGTTCGACCCCGACGATGTCTACTTGGGCAACGGTGTGTCCGAGCTGATCACCATGACGATGCAGGCGCTGCTCGACAGCGGCGACGAGGTGCTGATACCCGCTCCGGACTACCCCCTGTGGACCGCGATGACCTCGCTGGCGGGCGGCACTCCGGTGCACTACCGCTGTGACAACGAGGGCGACTGGCAGCCCGACCTCGAAGACATCCGCTCGAAGATCACGCCGGAGACGAAGGCGATCGTCGTCATCAACCCCAACAATCCCACCGGCGCCGTCTACTCTCGCGAGGTGCTGGAGGGGATCGTCGAGATCGCCCGCGAGCACTCCCTCCTGCTGCTCAGCGATGAGATCTACGACCGCATCCTGTTCGACGACGCCGTGCACATCCCGCTGGCGACCCTCGCGCCCGACTTGCTCTGCTTGACGTTCAACGGCCTGTCCAAGACCTACCGCGTCGCGGGCTATCGCTCGGGCTGGCTCGTCATCACCGGGCCGAAGAAGCACGCCGCGGGCTTCCTCGAGGGCATTCAACTGCTCGCCTCGACCCGCCTGTGCCCCAACGTCCCCGCCCAGCATGCGGTGCAGGCGGCCCTCTCAGGGGTGCAGTCCATCGACGCCCTCATCGGCCCGAGCGGCCGGCTGCACGAGCAACGGGATGCCGCCTACGACGCTCTCACCGCGATCCCCGGTGTGCAGTGCCACAAGCCGCGCGGGGCACTGTATGCGTTCCCGCGTCTCGACCCCGAGGTGTACGAGATCCGCGACGACGCGAAGTTCGTCTACGACTTCCTCGTCGCCGAGCATGTGCTTCTCGTACAGGGCACAGGATTCAACTGGCCGACCCCCGATCACTTCCGGATCGTCACGCTTCCCGAAGCACGCGTGCTGACCGAGGCGATCGAACGGCTCGGGAACTTCCTGGCGTCGTACCGTCAGTAGCGGTCGCGGGTCGCGTCAGCGGTGGTCTGTCCTCGACTCACTAGAGCAGGCCCAGCGAGGTCGCCCGCCACCGGCCGTCCCAGCCCTCCAGGCGCATCGCCACGGCACGCGTGCGCGCGGGGCCGGCAACGATCACGACGCCTTCGACGACGCCATCGGCCGGTGACGAGAAGCGGCTCGAGAGGATGCGGTGTGCCGGCCGCGCAGGGGCGACGCCGCGCGCGCTGCGCGCCCGAGCGGAGAGGTTGGAGCGGGTCACCAGGGCACGGAAGGCATCTTCGCCGAACCATCGAGCGAGCTGGTCGACCTCTCGCACACCCGCCAACACCTCGAGAACGCCGATCGTCAGGTTCTTCAGCAGAGGTTCGGGTTCGGGTAGCGCCTCGGTGGCGGTCCGTTGGGGTGCGAAGTACTCCGCCACCTCAAGTGCCGAGCCGCGTCGCATCGTCGGTCGGGCAGCGCTGGCGGATGTGCGAACCACGTTCCGACCTCCTCTGTCGATTCCCACCCCTGGGCGGGCGTTTGACGAGTACAGCACACAGCGTGTGGACCGCGGATGAGAATCCTCCAACCTGTGGACAAGCGCCCTGTGGACAGTTCGGACGAAGCGCCGCATCTGTGATCTAGGGTCGCCGCGTGCGCTGGGACCGCTTCTTCGAGGATCTGGAAGACCAACTCGACTCCGAATGGGAGGCCGAGCGCGCCGCGCTGGACACGGAGGCCGAGCGGCTGCGCCTCTCGCGCATCCCGCTGCGCGATCGGCTGGTCGCCCTCGCCGGCAGCAGCGCGCGTCCACCTGAGATCACGGCCGATCTGCGCGACGGCACCGTGTTGGTCGGGGCGGTCACCCGCGTCGGTGCGGACTGGATGGCACTGAGCGTGCCCGGCGGCGGCACCGCGGCGGTCTGGCTGGTGCCCGCCGAGGGCGTGTCGACGTTGGTGCTCCGCGCCGAGGAGGTGCTCGTCACCGCTCGCGATGCGAATCCGGGCGGAGCTCTCGGTCAGCGGATGACGTTCGGCTTCGTCCTTCGCGATCTGGTTCGCCGCCGCATCCCGGTGACCGTGCAGCTGAGAGCGGGGCGCGCCCTGTCCGGCACGATCGACCGAGCCGGAGCGGACCATCTCGACATCGCGGTCCACGAGATCGGCGCCGTTCGCCGCGCCGATCAGATCACCGGCTACCGCCTCATCCCGTTCGCCGCGATCGCCGCGGTGCGCCTCGACGCGGTCGCCGATCTCGTCTGATCCGACGGTCGGGCCCCCGCTGCGTCAGTCGGGGTTGCGGACCGTGCCGCGGCCCCAGAGTTCGGGGAAGCTCGCGGCATTCGACTCGCGCCACAGCGCCATCCGACGTGCATCCTCGGCCTGGTCGTCCAGATA
>CAUPYO010000379.1:0-2587 GCA_963515565.1 uncultured Microbacterium sp. | reverse complement strand
GCGGAGCACCCCGCGCGCCGAGGAACAGGCGCGGGGTCGCGCGGCCGCGGCGCGACAGCTCGGGCCGCGCCCTCGCCAGATACGCATCCAGCGCGGCACGGGCGTAGGAGCCCACCGGAACGATCCGTTCTTTCTGCCCCTTGCCGCGTACCCGCAGCACATCTGCGTCCGCGGCGTCGTCGACGTCGAGTTGCATGACCTCCGACACGCGTGCGCCCGTGGCGTAGAGCAGCTCGAGCAGAGCGCGGTCACGCAGCCGAATCACGTCCGTATCGGTCGGGGCGCCGGGCGGCGGGCCCGCGGCATCCAGCAGTGCTTCGATCTGGTCGATCGAAAGAGCCTTCGGCAGCCGCTGGGGCGTTTTGGGTGGGGTCAGGCGTTCGCTGGGGTCTGCGGCTTCGATCCCCTCACGCACGAGAAAACGGTGCAGTCCGCGCACCGACGACTGCAGCCGGGCGAGGGAGGTGGCCGCCGGCGCCGGCTGGGCAGACGCGCGGTCGGCGGCGAACTGCGCGACGACCGGCGGCGTGATCGCGGCCGTGTCGTCGATCTCACGCTCGAGAAGCCACGCCCGATACCCGATCAGATCGCGACGGTAGGCGGCGACCGTGTGCTCCGACAGACCGCGCTCGATCGTGATGTGCCGGAGGTACACGTCGACGGCGCGGTCGATCTTCATCGTGCGCCTTTCACTGCGCGCCCGGGCGTCCGTCCTCGCCGATCGATCGCGGGCGGCGCGGCCAGGGAGCATCAGCGGGAGCAAGGGTCCCCCAGTCGCGTGCGCGTGCGGCGTGCGCAGTGAGCACACCGACGACGAGCGACGGGTTCTGCACGCGACGGGCGAGCACCGCGTCGACGACCTCGTCGAGGGGCACCCAGCGCACCTCGATGTCGGCCTCCTCGGCTTCGCGGGCGAACGTCTCGTCCGCGGCGCGCAGATCGCGCGCGAGGTAGATGCGGATCGCCTCGTCGCTGCCTCCGGGCGACGTGGCGAACTCGGCGAGCACGTTCCAAGATGCCGCGACCAGGTCGGCCTCTTCGGCGAGCTCGCGCTGAGCCGCCGCCAGGGCGTCCTCCTGGGCGATGTCGAGCAGGCCCGCCGGAATCTCCCAGTCGCGCAGGCGCACCGGGTGGCGGTACTGCTTGATCAGGAGCACGCGGTCATTCTCATCGAGTGCCAGCACCGCCACAGCACCCGTGTGGTCCATGTACTCGCGGACGATCGATTCGCCGTTGTACGACACCTCGTCGCGGCGGATGTTCCACACCCGACCGACGAACGGCGTCTCCGTGCGGATCACCTCGACCTCGACCGACTCGTCGGCCAGCGGCGCACCCGTCGGCTCGACGTCAGTCACCCTCGACCTCGAAAAGCTCGCTCGAGCGGTGGCGATCGAGCGCCGCGGCGATCAGGCCGCGAAACAGCGGGTTGGCCTCGGTGGGGCGCGAGCGCAGCTCGGGGTGGGCCTGCGTGGCGATGTAGTACGGGTGCACATCGCGCGGCAGCTCGACGTACTCGACGAGGCCGTGGTCGGGCGAGAGCCCCGAGAACCACATACCGGCGTCGGCGATCTGGTCGCGGTAGCGGTTGTTGACCTCGTAGCGGTGGCGGTGACGCTCGCTCGCGCGGGTGGCGCCGTAGACCTCGGCGGCCAACGAGCCCTCGGCGAGCTCGGCCTCGTACAGACCCAGGCGCATCGTGCCGCCCATGTCGCCGTGGTCGATGATGTCGACCTGCTCGGCCATCGTCGCGATGACCGGGTGGGTGGTGTCGGGGTCGAACTCGCTGGACGAGGCTCCCTCGATACCGGCGACGTTGCGCGCGTACTCGATCACCATGCACTGCAGACCCAGGCAGATGCCGAGGGTGGGAATGCCCTGCTCGCGAGCGAAGCGCAGCGCGCCGAGCTTGCCCTCGATGCCGCGGATGCCGAACCCGCCGGGCACCACGATGCCGTCGAGCGCGCCGAGCGCCTTCTCCGCACCTTCGGGCGTTTCGCAGAGATCGGAAGCGATCCACTGGATCTGCACCTTGGTCTCCTGCGCGAATCCGCCCGCCTTCAGCGCCTCGGTCACCGACAGGTAGGCGTCGGGCAGGTCGATGTACTTGCCGACGAGACCGATCGTGACTTCGTGCTTGGGGTTGTGCACGGCGCCCAGAACCTTGCCCCAGCGTGTCCAGTCCACGTCGGCGGCCTTGTGAGAAAGTCCGAGCGCGTCGACGATGTAGCTGTCGAGGCCCTGCTCGTTGAGCAGGCTGGGGAGGTCGTAGATCGACGGTACGTCGACGGCGTTGACCACGGCATCCTCATCGACGTCGCACATCAGGGCGATCTTGCGCTTGTTCGATTCGGTGACGGGCCGGTCGCTGCGCAGCACGAGGGCGTCGGGCTGGATGCCGATGGAGCGCAGGGCTGCCACGGAGTGCTGGGTGGGCTTGGTCTTCTGCTCGCCGGACGCGCCCATGAACGGCACGAGCGACACGTGCACGAAGAAGACGTTCTTGCGTCCGAGCTCATGGCGGATCTGCCGCGCCGACTCGATGAACGGCTGCGACTCGATGTCGCCGACCGTGCCACCGATCTCG
>CAUPYO010000378.1:0-2590 GCA_963515565.1 uncultured Microbacterium sp. | reverse complement strand
GTGTCGCGGGTGCGGGTGGCGCGGCCGCGGCCGGCTCTGTCGCCGGGGCGGCACCGGGGAGGGCGAGAACCTGACCGGGGCGAATGAGCGACGCGCCTTCGAGGCCGTTGGCGGCGCGCAGCGCGCCCAGGTCGACGCCGTGCGCCTCGGCGATGTCCCACAGCGTGTCGCCGTCCTGCACCGTGTAGGTGGTGACGGTGGGCGCCGAGGTCGGCGTGAGTGCGGCGATGGCCGCGAGCGGGAGATTCGGCGCCGTCTGATGTGCTTCCGCTGACGCCGGCATGGCGGCCGTCGCCGGGCTCGCCGTCAGCGTGAGTGCGAGGGTGCCGATCGTCCCGATGATGCCGGCGGAGGCGGTGTGCGCGGCAGGGGCGCGGGGGTCCAGTCGTCGCAAGAACTTCTCCTTCTCTCAACGAGCCACCGTGTCATGGATGTCAACTCGTGTCAACGGGTGGTATAAGCAGTGAAAAATGTGACGCAAGTAGCCTTGTGGGACGAGGCGCCGCATGCGGTTGCGCCGTGACAGTGCGATAGTTGAAGGGTGACCGACGACACTGTTTCCGCGTCCACCGACTGGCTCACCATCCCCGACCTCGTCGAGGCGCTCGGCGAACCACTGGGACGTGTTCGCCGTCTGCTCGACGAGAAGCACCTGGTCGGCTCGCGCCGCAACGGCGCCTTCGCGGTGCCCGCTGTCTTCCTTCTCGATGGTCACCCGGTGACATCGCTGCGGGGCACCATCATCGTGCTGCAGGATGCCGGCTTCACCGACGATGAAGTAATCGACTGGCTGCTCGCTCACGAGGAGTCGATCGGCCAGCCGCCGATTGCGTCGCTGCGTCAGGGGCGCAAGAGCGAAGTGCGCCGCATCGCTCAGACTCTCGCCTGAGTCCCTGCGCTCAGGCCGACCGCGCGATCGCGGCGTGGGCGAGATCGCGGAGCGCTCCCACGGCGCTCGTCGCCAACGGTGCACCCCGAAGTGCGCGGTCGGCTTCGTCCGCGTAGGCGGAGATGGCCGACTCGACGCGGTCGAGGGCGCCGGAGTCGATGATCGTCTGCTGGAGCGATGCGATCTGGGCCGCATCCAAGTTCGGGTCGCCGATCAGCTCGTCCATGAGACGCCGCGCGGGCGGCGCCAGGCGTTCCCGTGTGAAGGCGATCAGAAGTGTCCGCTTTCCCTCTCGCAGGTCATCTCCCGAGGGCTTGCCGGTCACCGCGCTGTCGCCGAACACGCCGAGGACGTCGTCGCGCAGCTGGAAGGCCAGCCCGATCGGGTGTCCGAACGCGGCGAGAGCGGCGTTCTGGTCGGCATCGGCGCCGGCGAGTGCAGCGCCGAGCAGAAGCGGATGCTGCACGCTGTACCGCGCCGACTTCAGCGAAGCGACTCGCAGCGCGCGGTCGGCGTGCTCGTCGTCGGGTGCGATCGTGTACGCCGCCTCTTCCGCGATGTCGAGAAACTGCCCGATCGTGACCTCGCGGCGCATGAGCGCGTACACCTCGCGCGCGGATGCTGCGTGTGCCGCTTCCTGCAGTCCCTGCTCGAGCAGGTCGTCACTCCATGCGACGAGAAGATCTCCGAGCAGCACCGCGCTGGATCGGCCGAAGGCCGCGGCGTCGCCCGCCCACGCCGCCCGCGCATGATCGCTCTCGAGGCGGCGATGCGCAGCCGGCTGGCCGCGTCGCGTGTCGGAGTTGTCGATGATGTCGTCGTGCACGAGCGCCGCCGCGTGAAAGATCTCCAGGGCGGCGGCGGCATCGCTGACGCTTTCAGGGATGCCACCGCTCGGGCGATCTTTGTCGGCCACCGCGCGCCAGCCCGTGACGCAGAAGCGTGCGCGCAGGCGCTTTCCGCCGGACAGCGTACTGGCGGCGGCATCCAGGAACACCTGCGTTTCGGGGCCGGCCGCCTCCCACGCCGACCGCTGCGAGTCCACGAACCTTGCCAGTCGCTGGGAAACAGCCTCGATCGGGTCGACGGAAGGGTGCACGGGCCTAGCCTAGTTCTCGACTGCACGCGTAGAATCGACCGCACATGATGCCGGTCCGAAACGGCGAGGAGGGGGCGGCATGCCGCTGTCAGAGCAGGAGCAGCGTCTGCTCGACGAGATGGAACGCCATCTCATGAATAAAGACGCAGATGTCGTCAGCGCGTCTCGAGACGGCCGCACCCTCAGCTATCGCAACATCGTGTACGGAACCGTGCTCGTTCTCGTGGGGTTGGGCGGACTGGTCGCCGGAGTGTCGACGGGGATCATCGCGATCGGCGTCGCGGCGTTCCTGGTGATGGTGGCAGGTGTCGTGCTGGCCGCCACGCCGACCAAGGGTTTCGGCGCCGCGCACCCTGCCGCCGAGCACAAGGGCCAGCGCAAGGCCTCTAGCACGGGTGCGTCGTCGTCCTCTTTTATGGACCGCATGAACGACCGCTGGGATCGCCGCCAAGACGGTTCGTGAACGCCATGATCTGACGTCGCCACGGCGACGGGAAAAAGCACCGGCCTTCGGGTCGGTGCTTTTTTGCGTGAGCACGCCGTGCGGGCGACTTTTTGCGTGAGCACGCCGTGCGGGCGACGCCCGTCGGGCGGTATGGGGG
>CAUPYO010000377.1:0-2596 GCA_963515565.1 uncultured Microbacterium sp. | reverse complement strand
CATGCCGATCAGCAGGAGGGCGCCAATGAGCAACACGTAGACGAACGGGTTGCGGCTGAGCTTCTTGAAGTCCATGATCCGCTCAGGGTACCGCGCGTGGACTATGGGGGGTCTGTGCATTCGCCACAGGCGAACCGCGGGGGGACTATCCCCTCCGGTCGTTGAGCGAGCGCAGCGAGTGGAAACGCCGCAACCGCCCCCGCGTCAGCTGTAGACGTGCGGCGCCAGCACTGCGACGTCGCGGAGGTTGCGGAAGCGCTCGTCGTAGTCGAGGCCGTAGCCCACGACGAAGTCGG
Organism: uncultured Microbacterium sp.; assembly: GCA_963515565.1. GTDB lineage: Bacteria > Actinomycetota > Actinomycetes > Actinomycetales > Microbacteriaceae > Microbacterium. The sequence goes on along the minus strand of CAUPYO010000377.1, from coordinate 2,300 downwards.
TGGGGATGTCGAAGCCGACGTAGCGCGAGTCGATCTCGACCTTGGCCGCTTCGGGCTTGCGCAGCAGCGCGAGGATCTCGATCGACGCGGCACCGCGCGATGCGAAGTTCTCCAGCAACCAGCTGAGGGTCAGGCCCGAGTCGATGATGTCCTCGACGATCAGCACGTGCTTGCCGGTGAGGTCGGTGTCGAGGTCTTTGCGGATCTGCACGACACCGCTCGACTTCGTGCCGGCGCCGTACGACGACACCGCCATCCAGTCGATGACCACGTCGCGGCGCAGGCGCCGCGAGAAGTCGGCCATGACCATCACCGCGCCTTTGAGCACGCCGACCAGCAGCAGTTCCTTGCCCTCATAGTCGGCCTCGACGCGCTCCGCGAGTTCGCCGAGCTTCTCGTGAATCTGCTCCTCGGTGACCAGGACGGTGGACAACTGGTCAGCGATATCGGCGGCGCGCATTCCTCGATTTTAGGCGCGCGCCGCTCACCGGGTCGACGCTAGTGGTCGCCGCGAACGGTTTCGGGACTCACGATGGCGAGATCGAGGGCTTCGGCCTTGCCGGGAACTGTGGCGTACCACGCGATCTCCGCATACCACCCGTCCTTGCGGTAGCCGTCGACCGTTCGCTCGCCGTCGGCGCGGACGTTCTTCTCCGACCAGCCTCCGGAGGTGAGGTGGGCGGCCATGGCCGCCGCCGCATCCTTCGCCGCGTTCACGACGGGAGCGGGGGTGACCGAGCGGTCGACGTTCCACCACGCCGGCGCGTCCGGGCCCTCATGCGATGAGATGTCGGCACCGAGGGTCATGCGGGAGTTCAGCGCACCCGTCGTACCGACGAGGGTCGCGGGAATGGTGGCGATCAGCTCGTCACTGAGCTTCTCCGCCTGAGCGCGGTAGTCGTCGAGTCTGCTGTGCTGCGGGGTGGACATGCAACCTCCCAAGGAGACGGATGCCGCGACGACCGCGGCCAGGACGAGGAGACGACGCCTGTTCATTTGACCTCGATGTAGTGCGGGCTGTAGTCCGGGCTATCGACTCCCTCGATGAACACCGGACCCGCCCCACTGTAGGTGTTGACGATTTCGTCGGGGGCGAAGAGCTCGGCTTGAGACCCCGTGATCACGGCCACCATGTTGTCGAACGACGTCGAACCACGGGTGAAGACCTTGCTGTGACTGTCGATCACGCCCGTGCTCTCCATGTCGCCCTTGCCATGATCGCCCGCATCCACGAACCCCGTCTCCAGACGCGTCACCGAGGGCGCGTTCAGCGGCGACTGACCGTGGATCGCGTTCCAATCGCCGTTGTTGCCCTGGATCAGGCCGACGACGGCATCGTGTCGAGCCATCATCGAGTAGTGCGGCACGTGGGCCGTGTTCGGAAAATCCTCAACGCCGGCGACCCCACGTCCCATCCCCGCGGCGGAGACGTAGAGGATGCGGTCGGCATGCATCCCGGCCTTCTCGGCGAGGCCGACGGTCGCCCCTCCGTAGCTGTGCCCGAGCACTGTCATCGTCGCGCCGGACGGCACGTTGACAGCGTCGACGAAAGAGGCCAGGCGGGGTGCGAGCTTCTCGGAGTACGAAGCCTGCGTCGCTTCGGGGATCGACTGCGGGAACGGGCCACCCGCCCACTGGAAGACCGCCGAGTCGTAGCCGGACGCCAGATAGAGGTCCTGCGCGCGACTCTCGGAGAAGTCCGCCATGTTGGCGCCGGTCCCCGGCACCGACACCGCGGTGTGCTTCACCCACGCCGGGATGTCACCGGTCTGCGGATCGATCGGCCCGTAGTACGACCCGATGGCGGACGACGTCGGGTCGAACACCACAACATTGACGCCGACCTGCGACACCGGCTGGCGGTTCTCGTCCTTCCACTCCCACTTCTTATCGAGCAGACCCTGGTATGAGGAGATGTACGTCTCGTGGTCAGCGATCCTCGCACGCAACGCCGAGATCACCGCACTCGTGCCGCGCGTGGGGTGCAGCGACAAGTCGTCGATCTGCTTCTGCAGATCATCGACCTCGGTCTGACGACGGTCGATCTCGTTCTGGATATTGATCCGGTTCGCCGTGACACGGTCGCGCAGCGGGATGCCATCGAGGTTTCCGATCACGAGTGGGTCGTCAGACGTCAGCTTCTCGCGCTGCGCGGGGCTCAGCGCGTTCCAGACCTCGCGGATCGTCTTTGGATCGCCGAGGCTCGCGAGGGATGCCGCGGTGAGCGCACCCAGGTCGCCCGCCCACGCCGACGTCGCCGCCGCCAGGCCCCCGGCCGACACCGCGCCGCCGCGCCCGAC
>CAUPYO010000376.1:0-2603 GCA_963515565.1 uncultured Microbacterium sp. | reverse complement strand
GCGCGGCGGCGACGGGTGTTGCCTGATCGGCGCTCGGCGCCTGGGCGGGCACCGCGCCCTCGGCGAGACGATGGCGATCGCCCTCATCATCTCCCCCAGCCTGATCTTCTCGGTGGCGCTTCTCACCGACGGCTACAACTCGCAGACGATCGCCGCCAACATCGCCCTGAACTTCCCGATCGCCACCGACCTGCAGCGCTCCGCCCTCATCGGCACCGGCCTCATGCTGTTCGTCGTCTCGCTCGCCGTGAACATGCTCGCCCGGTACATCATCGGGGCCACCGGTCCCGGGGCGAAGGGCCGCAAGAGAGGAAAGCGCTCGTGACCGAGCTCACCACGCCCGCGGCCACCGTGTCGACGCCTCCTCTCTCACTCACGAGCGGACAGCTGCCCCGGTTCATCGAACCGATCGTGCTGGCCGCGTCGCTCGTCGTGATCGCCGCACTGCAGCTCGTACTCGGCGGCTTCAACGTCGCGACATGGCTCGTCTTCAGCGCCGCGATCTACCTGATCGCGATCGGCGTCTTCTCCGCGATCGTCGAGGGTCGCCGCAAGTCGACCGACCGCGTCATCCGCGGGCTCGTGACCACCGCGTTCATCCTCGCCGTCGCTCCGCTCGTCTCGACCCTGTGGACCGTGTTCTCCAAGGGCATGGGCGTGATGTCGTGGGACTTCCTCACCAAGGTCGGCGGCACCACCTTCGACCCCAACACGCTCGCCGTGGTGTCGACCCCCGGCGCCCTCCAGGCGGTCGTCGGAACCCTGATCATCACCGGTATCGCGGCGCTCATCTCGGTGCCGATCGGCATCCTGGCGGCGGTCTATCTGGTCGAATACGCCCAGCCGAACAACCCCCTCCGACGGGCGATCACGTTCCTGGTCGACGTGATGACCGGCATCCCCTCGATCGTCGCCGGTCTGTTCGCGTTCTCGCTGTTCGCGCTGATCGTCGGCCCGAAGGCCTTCAGCGGCTTCTCGGCGTCCATCGCGCTCTGCGTGCTGATGATCCCCATCGTCATCCGCTCCACCGAGGAGATGTTGCGCCTCGTGCCCGAAGACCTGCGCGAAGCGTCGTTCGCCCTGGGCGTTCCGCGCTCGACCACGATCATCAAGGTCGTGCTGCGCACCGCGGCCAGCGGCATCATCACGGGTGTCGTGCTGGCGGTCGCCCGCGTGATCGGCGAAACCGCCCCGATCTTCATCGCGGCGAGCTTCACCGGCAACTTCAACTCCGACCCGTTCAACGGACCCATGCAGACCCTGCCCGTCATGGCCTACACCGCCTACAGCTTCCCGGGGCAGGACATCGACGCATCGCAGGCTCAGGCCTGGGGCGCCGCGCTGCTGCTGGTCATCCTCGTCGTCATCTTCAACCTGATCGCCCGGATCGTCGCGATGGTCTTCGCGCCGAAGGCACGCTAAGCAAGGAAGGCACCAGTGTCCAAGCGCATCGAAGTCGAAAACCTCAACGTCTACTACAGCGAGTTCCTCGCCGTCGAGGGCGTCTCCATGGAGATCGAGCCGCGCGCCGTCACGGCGTTCATCGGCCCCTCCGGCTGCGGGAAGTCCACGTTCCTGCGCACGCTCAACCGCATGCACGAAGTGATCCCCGGCGCCCACGTCAAGGGCAAGGTCCTCGTCGACGGCGATGACCTCTACGGCCCGGGCGTCGACCCGGTGCTCGTGCGCCGCCACGTCGGCATGGTGTTCCAGCGGCCGAACCCGTTCCCGACGATGTCGATCAAGGAGAACGTGCTGGCGGGCGTCAAGCTCAACAACAAGCGCATCTCCAAGAGCGACGCCGATGCGCTGGTCGAGCGCTCGCTGCAGGGCGCCAACCTCTGGAACGAGGTCAAGGACCGCCTCGACAAGCCGGGCGCCGGCCTGTCGGGCGGACAGCAGCAACGCCTGTGCATCGCCCGCGCCATCGCGGTCTCGCCCGATGTCCTGCTGATGGACGAGCCGTGTTCCGCGCTCGACCCGATCTCGACGTTCGCGATCGAGGAGCTCATCCAAGAGTTGAAGACCGAGTACACGATCGTCATCGTCACCCACAACATGCAGCAGGCATCGCGTGTGTCCGACAAGACCGCGTTCTTCAACATCGCAGGCACGGGCAAGCCCGGAAAGCTCATCGAGTACGACAACACCGACACGATCTTCACCGCGCCGTCGGTGCAGGCCACCGAAGACTACGTCTCCGGCCGCTTCGGGTAAGTCGCGGGAGCGGCTTTCTGCACAAACTGAACTGCAAGGGATTCGTGACGACACGCCGCGCCCGGAGGCATCCACCGCGCGTGTCCCCTCACCGGCCTTGCAGTTCGGTACGCGACGCCGCGCGAAACACGCCTTCTGCACAGAGCGGGTCGACAACGAGATCTCCTCGGATGCCGCACTCCGCCCGATCGGCGAGGTTCACTCCGACCAGGATTTCGGAATGTGCGATCTTCCACAGGCCGTGTTCACGACCCGAGCTCTGCTCGACAGCGGTCTCTCCCGAGCTCAGCTGAATGAACAGGTGAGCGCCGGAGTCTTGGAGCGACGCCGCCGCGGGGTCTACACGACGGGCGCAGCGTGCGACGCGGCGCGGGTCGTCGCCGAGC
>CAUPYO010000375.1:0-2604 GCA_963515565.1 uncultured Microbacterium sp. | reverse complement strand
GCGACGGGGTTTCCGCTGAGGGTGCCGGCCTGATACACCGGGCCGAGCGGCGCCAGCAGGTCCATGACGTCGGCGCGGCCGCCCACGGCGGCGACCGGCAGCCCGCCGCCGATGACCTTGCCGAAGGTGACGAGGTCGGGTATCACCGTCTCGCCCGCCTCGGCGAGCACCTGGGCGTAGCCACCGGGTGCTGCGCGGAAGCCGGTGAGCACCTCGTCGCTGATCAGCAGCGCGCCGTCCCGATGGCAGAGATCGGCGAGGAAGCTCGAGAACCCGGATGCCGGGGCCACGACCCCCATGTTGGCCGCGGCGGCCTCGGTGATGACGGCGGCGATGCGTCCGGGGTGCGCGGCGAACACCGCCGCCAGCGCGGCACGGTCGTTGTAGGGCACGACGAGCGTCTGCGCGGCCACCGCGTCGGGAACCCCGGCTGAGCCGGGAAGGGCGAACGTCGCAAGCCCCGAGCCGGCCGCGGCCAGCAGGCCGTCGGAGTGGCCGTGGTAGTGGCCGGCGAACTTCACCAGCAGGTCGCGACCGGTCGCACCGCGCGCGAGGCGGATCGCCGTCATCGTCGCCTCGGTGCCGGTGGACACCAGGCGCGCCTTCTGAACGGCGGGCACGCGGCGCACGATCTCTTCGACGAGCTCGGCTTCGGCCGGCGTCGGCGCACCGAATGACAGGCCGCGGGCGGCGGCTTCCTGTACCGCCGCGACCACCTCCGGGTGCGCGTGTCCGAGAAGGGCCGGGCCCCAGCTGGCGACGAGATCGATGTACCGGCGGCCCTCGGCATCCGTCACCGAGGGGCCTGCGGCCTCCACGATGAAGCGCGGCGTGCCACCCACGGAGCCGTAGGCGCGCACCGGCGAGTCGACGCCGCCGGGGATCACGGCCCGGGCGCGGTCGAACAGGGCGTCGTTGGTCGTCATGCGAGGCTCCGTCCGTCGCGCAGCCATCCGGCGACTTCGATCGCCCAATAGGTGAGAATCGCTTCGGCGCCGGCCCGGCGGATGCCGAGGAGAGTCTCGCCGATGGCACGCTCGCGGTCGATGACGCCGGCTGCGGCCGCATGCTCGACCATCGCGTACTCGCCCGACACCTGGTATGCCCACACCGGTACCTGCGACGTCGCCACCACGTCGGACAGCACATCGAGGTACGGGCCGGCCGGCTTGACCATGACGATGTCGGCGCCTTCGTCGATGTCGGCGAGCGCCTCGCGTACCCCCTCGCGACCGTTGGCGGGATCGAGCTGGTAGGTGCGGCGGTCGCCGGTGAGGGTGGACTCGACGGCGTCGCGGAAGGGTCCGTAGAACGCCGAGGCGTACTTCGCGGAATACGCGAGCAGAGCGACGTCGCTGCGACCGATCGCATCGAGGGCCGCGCGGCACGCGGCGACCTGGCCGTCCATCATCCCCGACAGGCCGAGGATGTCCGCGCCGGCTTCGGCCTGGGCGACGGCCATGCGGGAGTAGACCTCGAGGCTCGCGTCGTTGTCGACCGACCCGTCGGCGGCGAGCACGCCGCAGTGGCCATGGTCGGTGAACTCATCGAGGCAGAGGTCGGCCTGCACCGTCACACGGCCCGACGCCGCACGCGCCGCCACGGCGATCGCCCGGTTCAGAATGCCGTCCGGATCGGTGGCACCGCTTCCGACCGCATCGCGCACGGTCGGAACGCCGAACAGCATGATGCCGCCGAGGCCCGCAGCGGCGGCCTGCTCGACGACGTCGGCGAGCTGCTCGATCGGGTATTGCATCACGCCGGGCATGCTGACGATCGGCTGCGCCGCCGTGATGCCCTCTTTGACAAAGAGCGGCAGCACCAGGCGCCGGGGCGAGAGGTCGTGCTCGGCGACGAGGCGCCGCAGGGCGGGGGTACCGCGCAGGCGCCGCAGGCGCTGGATCGGGAATGTGGTCATGAGGTGACCTCCAGAAGTCGTGGGGAGTAGTCGAGCTCGGCGATCAGGGCGTCGATGCTCTGTGTGTACGCCGTATGTCCGACAGTGAATCCCAGGCGCTCCGCGTCGCGGGTCGTCGCGGGTCCGATCGACGCCACGAGTGTGGATGCCGGCAGGGTGCCCACCTGACGGCGCAGCTCGCGGCCGACGCTGAGGGAGGTGAGCAGCACCACATGGAAGCGTCCGGCCACGAGATCGGCCGCGACGTCGGCGGCGAGGTCGAGGCCCACGGTGCGGTAGCCGATGCAGACGTCGACAGCGAAGCCCTGCAGTTCGAGCTCGTCGCTGACCACGGCAGCGGCCAGGTCGGAGCGGACGACCAGGCAGCGCCCCGTGGACGGCGCGGCGTGCGCGGCGCACCACTGCGCGATCATCGTCTGCGCGGAGGAGCGCCCGAGCGGCACGAACGAGACCTGGGCGCCGAGATCGATGACGGCGCGTGCGGTGGCCCGGCCCACGACGGCGATCTTCAGGGCCTGCGGGAGGGCGCGCCCGTGCGCGGTCAGATACGTGGCCAGCTGCTCGACGCTGGCGGCGCTGGTGACGAAAAGCCACTCGTAGCGGCCGTCGGCGAGGGCGGCGAATGCCGCATCGCGCGCCGCCGTGTCGCGCGGAGGCACCGTCTGGATGAGCGGTGCGATCACCCC
>CAUPYO010000374.1:0-2634 GCA_963515565.1 uncultured Microbacterium sp. | reverse complement strand
GCCCTACACCGTCGAGTTCGGCGATGCGATGGCGGAGAACACCTCTCCGATCACCGGAACGTGCGGCGCACCGGCTGCGCTCGCGTGGCCGGTGGACGCGAAGACCAATCCTTCCATCGCGGTGACGGTAGCCGACGGCATCCCGTGGACGGCGACGCCGCTGTTCTCCACAAAAGAGTTCACTCGGGATGCCGCGGTGACCGCAGACTGCGCCGCTTTCGTCGACGTGTACAGCGCCCTCATCAACGCTGATCAGGGGTACGCCCAGTACCCGGCGTTCGACGCCGCGACCTGGACGACGCGGGTCGACGCAGCGTCGTCGCAGCTCGCGGCGCTTGCGGCCGCGTCGACGTCGAGCTTGAAGGCGCCACTCACGTCGATGGCGCAGACGGTGTCGAAGGCCACCGAGCCCGGTACGGCACAAGCGGGGATAGCGGATGCCGTGGCGCAGATCGGCGCCGCGTGCGATGCGAACCAGACGCCGTACTTCATCAAGGCGGAGTTCGGCGGCTGAGGCGCCGGCCCGGCGGTCTCAGCTCGTCGCGTAGTGTCAGCCCGTGCGCATCGTCGTCTCGGGAACCCATGCCAGCGGCAAGAGCACGCTCATCGCCGACTTTGCGCGGCGGCATCCGGAATACGCCGTGTTCGCCGACCCGTTCGAGCTCATCGACGAGGCGGACGATCGACCGGCTGTGGCGATGTTCGCCATGCAGTTGCGACTCGCGGCCGACCGGCTGATCGAACGAGATTCGGGCGAGAGCATCATCGCCGAGCGCGGTCCGCTCGACTTCTTGGCGTATCTGCTGGCACTGGATGAGCTCGGGCGTACAGCGCTCGACCGCTCGACCATCTCGAGTGCGATTGTGCGCACGCGAGCAGCGCTGGAGACGGTCGACCACCTCGTGGTGCTCCCGCTCACTACTGCCCACCCGATCCACGCCAGCGACGACGAGGATGCCGCGCTACGCGAGACCATGAATGATGTGCTGCTGGACCTTCTCGACGACTCTGACGTCATCCCGGCGGGGCTGGCGGTGACGGAGGTCACGGGGGCGCCCGCAGAGCGCCTCGCCAGGATCGAGACACTGATAGGTGGGGCGCGGAGTGAGGCGCGGGCCTAAGCGGAGTCGCCCAGGCCGTCGAGGACGTCAGCCGACGGTACGAAGAACGTGGAGCCGGTGAGCGGGGTGGAGCGAGTGTGACCCGCTTCACCAGTCACCAGGTTCATGACCGACGCGTACCGGTCTCTCGGTGTTCAGCGACCGGACGGGGATCGCGCGCGTGATCCCGTTGTAGTCGGGCAGGATGTCGGTAGGCGTTGTGGGCGCCGATGTTCCGCTCACGTCGAGCGCTGAGAATCCGGGGAGAGACATGGGTGTGTTCGACTGGCTTTTCGGCACGCGCAGCCGACAGGCGGGAGCCGCGATCGCAATGCCGACTCCGTCCGCTTCGGCAGCGAGTGTCTCCGAGGCGCCCGCGCCTTTCTTCGCGATCGGCGCGACGCACGCAATGTGAAGAAGACCGCTGGCAGGAGCATGGTGGCAAGACTGACCAAGAACACGGGGTTCTCGGCCTCAAAGGGTTCTAAAGACGAACATTTGGTGCCCCTGGAGGGACTCGAATCCGAATCGGCGCGTTTTCGATAGCCACATCTAGCGGCAAGATCCGCGTAATTACGCGGGTTTTCGAGACTCCGACCCCATCGTGGGACATGCAAAAACACCTAGCTTCAGATGGGATGCGGGCAAACTGCGGGCAAAAAACCCGCGGGATTTCGGGGCCAGATCGGGCATTCTCGAGATTCGTTTTGCCCGCAGACGTGAACGCCGCGACGCTTTAGCACATTGATCAACATTTGGCCACTCATGCCGCCAAAAGTGAGAAATCACCTGATCGCCCGTGAAGTCGCTCCGATGCCAGCAGGCGCGCTGACGAAGCGTCGAGACTCGATGATCAGAGGCCGATCGACGGACCGGATGCCCCTGGGCCAACGACGGGCCCCGTCGCCTGCTCGCGAAGCTGCTGTTCGCGGGCCTGAACGTAGACCTCGCGCCCGGTCGCCTCATCGACGAGACCGGCGACGCGGGCACGATTCATCATTCGCGTCGCGGTGCTGATGCTGACACCGAGCTCCTCTGAGACGAGCTTGAGCGGTCCGTCGTTGATCACCGACCCGAGACGGTACAGCCTGACCGCCTCACGCAGATTCTGCTCCTCGGAGCGCCCTTCCTCCGAGCGCAGGCGAGAGATGTACTCGCCGTACGACTCGGGGTCGCCGCCGTCACGGTCGATGCGAACGACGCGAGCGGCCGCCCATTGCACGATCGCCTGCACACGGACATCGCGCAGCAGCGTCGTGGTCACCTCATCCCCGAGCCCGCTCCGGTCCACCCGCACCGACTCAGCCACCGCGCGCCGCAATGTCGGGTCGTACACGATGCGCGCATGAACGGCACCCGGAATGTCAGGAAGGCCGGTCACGACCGCGCGCCACGAGCGTGGAACGTGAACACCGTCCCCCGCATCGACGGTCTCCGCGTCGACCTGTTCGATGGCGAGTTCGGGCATGTTGCGAGTCTGTCATTTCGGGCGACCCTGAGCAAGCGATGACATAGCGCATTCATGGGTGTACAG
>CAUPYO010000373.1:0-2635 GCA_963515565.1 uncultured Microbacterium sp. | reverse complement strand
CAGCTGAGGCACGCGCCCATCCCCGAAAAGGCCGGCCGATCGCTCACCGCGATCGGTCGGCCTTTTTCACGGCGTATTGTGTCCCGACCACAGCATCACGGCCCCGGAACTGCCCATGCTTGTCGACGGCATCCATGCTCTCAATGTGGTCTGACCACTAGCGCTAGGCTGAAGGCACGACTCGCCCACGGATGGGTGGACGGGCCGCTCCCACGAGGATTTGAGGAAGCGAATCATGACTACCGTCACCCCCTCCGCACAGGACACTCAGCCCGCCGCCTGGAACGGTTTCACCGCCGGACCATGGCAGGACGAGATCGATGTGCGTGACTTCATCCAGCGCAACTACACGCCGTATCTCGGTGACGCGTCGTTCCTCACGGGCGCCACCGCCCGCACGGCCCGCGTCTGGGACACGCTGTCGGCAATGTTCCCGATCGAGCGCGAGAAGGGTATCTACGACGTCGACGCCCGCACGCCCGCCGGCATCACCGCGCACGGGCCCGGCTACATCCGCAAGGACGACGAGGTCATCGTGGGCCTCCAGACAGACGCGCCCCTCAAGCGCGCGATCATGCCCAACGGCGGATGGCGCATGGTCGAGGGCGCCCTGGAGACCTACGGGTACGAGGTCGACCAGACGCTCAAGGAGATCTTCACCACCTACCGCAAGACTCACAACGAGGCCGTCTTCGACGCCTACACGCCGAACGTCCGCGCCGCGCGCAGTTCGCACGTGATCACCGGCCTTCCCGACGCGTACGGTCGCGGCCGGATCATCGGCGACTACCGCCGTGTCGCTCTCTACGGGGTCGACCAGCTGATCGCCGCCAAGAAGATGGACAAGCTGGGCCTGGACACCACCCCGTTCACGGAAGAGGTCGTCCGCATGCGCGAGGAGCACGCGGAGCAGATCCGGGCGCTCGGCGAACTGAAGCAGATGGCCGCGTCGTACGGTTTCGACATCTCGGGGCCGGCCACCACCGCTCGCGAAGCCGTGCAGTGGCTGTACTTCGGCTACCTCGCGGCCGTCAAGGAGCAAAACGGCGCGGCAATGTCGCTCGGGCGCACCTCGACGTTCCTCGACACCTTCATCGAGCGCGACCTGCAGGCCGGCCTCATCACCGAGACCGAGGCGCAGGAGATCATCGACGACTTCGTGATCAAGCTGCGCATCGTGCGGTTCCTGCGCACCCCCGAGTACGACAGCCTGTTCTCCGGCGACCCGACGTGGGTCACCGAGACGATCGGCGGCATGGGTGAGGATGGCCGCCCGCTGGTGACCAAGAACTCCTTCCGCTTCCTGCAGACCCTCTACAACCTCGGTCCGGCTCCCGAGCCCAACATGACCGTCTTCTGGAGTCCCGAGCTTCCGCAGGGATTCAAGGACTACTGCGCCAAGGTGTCGATCGACACCTCGGCCGTGCAGTACGAGTCGGACGAGATCATCCGTCCCGCCTGGGGTGATGACGCCGCGATCGCCTGCTGTGTGAGCCCTATGCGCGTCGGCAAGCAGATGCAGTTCTTCGGCGCGCGGGTGAACCTCGCCAAGACCCTGCTCTACGCGATCAACGGCGGTCGCGATGAGGTCACCGGCAAACAGGTCTCGCCGGTGACGGGGCCGGTCGGTGACGGCCCCCTCGACTTCGACGACGTCATGGACCGCTTCGACAAGACGATGGACTGGCTGGCCGAGACATACGTCGAGGCTCTCAACTGCATTCACTGGTCGCACGACAAGTATGCCTATGAGCGCATCGAGATGGCTCTCCACGACAAGGACGTGCTGCGCACGATGGCCTGCGGTATCGCTGGGCTGTCGGTGGCCGCCGACTCGCTGTCGGCGATCAAGTACGCGACGGTCACCCCGGTGCGTGACGAGCGCGGCATCGTCGTCGACTACGTGACGGAGGGCGACTTCCCGAGCTATGGCAACGACGACGACCGCGCCGACCAGATCGCCGTCGGGCTCGTCGAGAGCTTCATGACGAAGATCCGTCGCCACCCGATGTACCGGGGCGCCCTGCCGACCCAGTCGGTGCTGACGATCACCTCGAACGTCGTGTACGGCAAAGCCACGGGCAACACCCCCGACGGCCGGCGTGCCGGTGAGCCGTTCGCCCCGGGTGCCAACCCGATGAATGGTCGCGACACCCACGGCATGCTCGCCTCCGCCCTGTCGGTTGCCAAGATCCCCTACGCCCAGGCGCAGGACGGCATCTCGCTGACCAACACGGTGGTGCCGAGCGGCCTGGGCCGTACGGCGGACGAGCAGGTGCGCAACCTCGCGGGCCTCCTCGACGCCTACGTCGGCTCGCACGGGTACCACATGAACGTCAACGTGCTGAGCCGCGAGACGCTCGAAGACGCCATGGAGCACCCGGAGAACTACCCGCAGCTCACGATCCGCGTGTCCGGGTACGCCGTGAACTTCGTTCGGCTCACGCGCGAGCAGCAGCTCGACGTGCTGTCGCGCACCTTCCACGGCTCCATGTGATCCGCCTCCGCCGATAACGACACGAAAGAAGCTGAGGATCATGGCCAGGGCGATGCTCCGTCGCCACCCGTGCAACGCGGTGCCGACCTCGCTGCCTCTTCCCGATGACGCGGTGCGCCTGGAGGTTCCCCTCCAGGC
>CAUPYO010000372.1:0-2647 GCA_963515565.1 uncultured Microbacterium sp. | reverse complement strand
GTCAACGGCGTCCACGACGACGGATTCCTCGACAGGAGCCTGCTCGGCGGGCTCCTGCTCGGGCTGGGAAGTGGGGACGTCAGTCACGGAATAGCACCTCGTCGCGGCGCACGCCGCATGGGGGTTCGGTCGGATTACAGCCTATATGTGCATGCCCGGCGCCCGTGGTGCACGCAGAGTCCACGCCGGGCGAGCGCATCAGGGCGTTGGAGTGGGCCCGGGGATCTCCGACGAACCCGGCAGTTCGACAGGCGTCGGGGCGGGACTGCTCGAATCGGTCGGTGCCGGCACCGGCGCCCCGGGACCCATCGTGTAGTAGGCGATCTGGCCGCCGACGACCGCGAGAATAAGCAGTCCTCCTGCCACGCCGGCGATGAGGTTGTCGCGGCGACGTCGGGCGATCAGCCCATCGTGGAACTGCTGACGCGCGAGATATGTGCGCGTGCGTTCCTTCTCGGCACGCGTGATCTTCTTTCCTGCAGCCGCAGCCACCCGGACCTCCCTCATTGCCTGCGATCCGGTCATTCCCCGCGATCCGGGGCCGCACGAACACTATCCGGAAGCCTACGTGTCGCCGCCCGGGCGCGACAAACGCGGTACGAAGTGGGGACCGGATCGTGCTGGCGAGCCCGCGTCGGAGGGCGCGGCTAGCCTGGAGCAGTGGCATCGGCATCCGCTCTCTTCCAAGGTCAGACCCCGTTGGCCGTGCGGATGCGCCCGACGTCGCTCGAGGAGGTCGCCGGGCAGGCGCATCTGTTGCGCCCCGGATCACCGCTGGTCGCCCTCGCCGATCCCTCGGGCGCTGCCAAGACCGCCGTCTCCGTGATTCTGTGGGGCCCTCCCGGCACCGGCAAGACGACGTTGGCGCAGGCCATCGCCCGTACCTCCGGGCGCCGTTTCGTGGAGCTTTCGGCGGTGACCGCCGGCGTCAAGGACGTGCGCGAGGTGATGCAGGAAGCGATGACGCAGCGCGATCTCTACGGGAGCTCCACGATCCTGTTCCTCGACGAGATCCATCGCTTCACCAAGGCCCAGCAGGATGCGCTGCTTCCCGGCGTCGAGAACGGGTGGGTCATCCTCATCGCCGCCACGACCGAGAACCCCTCGTTCTCGGTGATATCTCCGCTGCTGTCCCGCTCGCTGCTGCTGACGCTGCGCACCCTGACGGACGACGACCTCGGCCTGCTGCTGGACCGCGCGGTGTCCGACGCGCGCGGACTCGCCGGCCGCGTGCGGCTCGACAGCGAGGCGCGCACGGCACTGATCCAGCTCGCCTCGGGGGATGCTCGTCGGGCCCTCACCTCGCTCGAGGCGGCGGCGTCGATCGTGGTCGATGCCGAGCCGGACGAGCCGTCGGAGGCGCCCGCCACGGTGACGGCCGCCCATGTCGCGCAAGCCGTCGACCGGGCCCTTCTGCGCTACGACCGCCAGGGCGACGAGCACTATGACGTCATCAGCGCTTTCATCAAGTCGATCCGCGGCTCCGACGTCGACGCGGCCGTGCACTACCTCGCCCGCATGATCGAGGCGGGCGAAGACCCGCGGTTCATCGCTCGACGCCTGGTCATCTCGGCATCCGAAGACATCGGACTCGCCGACCCGCAAGCACTCGTGATCGCCGTGGCCGCGGCGGACGCGGTCGCCTTCATCGGCATGCCCGAAGGGCGCATCCCTCTGGCGGAGGCCACCGTGTACCTGGCGACGACAGCGAAGTCGAACGCGGCATACCTCGCCATCGATGCCGCGATCGCGGATGTGCGGGCGGGAGGCTTCGGCCGAGTGCCGACGCACCTGCGCGACGCGCACTATCCCGGCGCGAAGCGGCTCGGCCACGGCAAGGGCTACATCTATCCGCATGACCTCGAGGTCGGCGTGGCGGCGCAGCAGTATCTGCCCGACGAACTGTCGGGGCGTCACTACTACGAGCCGACCGGGCGAGGGCTGGAGCGCGACATCCGCGCCCGCGTCGAGAAGATCCGCAAGATCCTGGACGAGTGAGCCGCCCCGGCGGCGCGAAAGACACCTCGACGCGCCGACGAAGGGTGCGAAGATCGGACGATGAGCGTTGATCGCACGCCCCACTGGCATCGCCTCACGACCTCGCGCGCCTACAACGGGTACACCACGGTGCGGCGCGATACCTATCGCCTCCCGGACGGTTCGGTGTCGGACTGGGACGTCTTGGTCCAGGGTGACACCGTGGCGGTCGTCGCGGTGACGACCGCCGGCACCGTTCTGCTGTTCGAGCAGTACCGGGTCGGCCCGCGGAAGCTCGTCCGCGAGTTGCCGGGCGGGCTGATCGACGCGGGCGAGACCGCGCGGGAAGCCGCCGCTCGGGAGTTGCTCGAAGAGACCGGGTACGTCGCCGACGCTCTGTTCGACGCCGGGTCCGAGCTCTCGGGCGCCAACTCGACGCGTCGCAAACACGTGGTGATCGCCGCTGGATGCCACAAGGTCGCCGACCCTGCGTGGGAGGCGGGGGAGACCGGGACTGTCCTGACCGTCGAGATCGACGACCTGATCACCCATCTGCTCTCCGGCGAGCTCAGCGACGCGGGCGAGGCGATGCGCGGTCTGCACGTTTTCGTGCGCAGCGACATCGACGATCCGACGCTGCGGCAGCTTCACGATCTGCTCAGACCGGCAC
>CAUPYO010000371.1:0-2659 GCA_963515565.1 uncultured Microbacterium sp. | reverse complement strand
GCCGTGCGCACCGCGGTGCCGCGCCTGACAACGGGCGACCTCGACGCGATGCGCGGCGCCAATGCGGCGTTCGCCGCAGCTCAGCGCGCCGGCGACGTCGACGCGGCACTCGAGGCCGACGAACGGTTTCACCACGTCGCCCTCGTCGCGTCGGGCAACACCGCCGCGGCGGCCGTGATCGCACAGTATGAGCCGGTCCTCCGCCGCGTCGAGCGGCTGCGATTCGCGTCGCACGAGGGCGAAGCATCGGCCGCCCGACACGACCGACTGATCGCACTCTGCGCGGCCGGCGATGCCGACGGCGCCGCCCGGCTGGCCGAGCAGACCTGGCAGAGCCTGACGCTTCCCGACACGTCGACACCCACGTCCCCGACAGAACAGGACCCGGCATGAAGCTGCACGAGTTCCCCCGCCACCCGCTCACGTTCGGGCCGAGCCCGCTGCAGCACCTCGAGCGCCTCAGCCGCCATCTGGGCGGCGCGCAGGTGTGGGCCAAGCGTGAAGACGTCAACAGCGGGCTGGCCTTCGGAGGCAACAAGGTGCGCAAGCTCGAGTACATCGTGCCCGACATCCTGACCTCCGGTGCCGACACCATCGTCTCCATCGGCGGCTACCAGTCGAACCACACGCGACAGGTCGCTGCGGTCGCCGCCCATCTGGGCCTGAAAGCGCGGCTCGTGCAGGAGAAGTGGGTGCCATGGGACGACCCCACCAACGATCAGGTCGGCAACATCCTGCTCTCTCGGATGATGGGCGCCGACTCCCGCCTGGACGACGCCGGCTTCGACATCGGCATCCGCGACTCCTGGAAGCAGGCCCTCGCCGAGGTCGAGGCCGCCGGCGGCACGCCGTACCCGATCCCGGCCGGGGCGAGCGAGCACCCGCTGGGCGGCCTCGGCTTCGCCAACTGGGCGTTCGAAGTCGCCGAGCAGGAGAAGCAGCTCGGCGTGTTCTTCGACACGATCGTGGTGTGCACGGTGACCGGCTCCACCCACGCCGGCATGATCGCCGGCTTCGCCGCGCTCGAAGAGCTGACCG
This sequence comes from uncultured Microbacterium sp., assembly GCA_963515565.1. Taxonomy (GTDB): domain Bacteria; phylum Actinomycetota; class Actinomycetes; order Actinomycetales; family Microbacteriaceae; genus Microbacterium. Next base: position 1,621 of record CAUPYO010000371.1, on the reverse strand, counting down.
GGGTGAAGCGCCGCGTTCTGGGAATCGACGCCTCTGCCACCCTCGAGAAGACCCGCGACCAGGTCGCGCGCATCGCTCGGCGCACCGCAGAACTCATCGAGCTCGGCCGCGACGTGCGCGACGACGAGATCCAGGTGCTCGAGGGCTGGGCGGGCGAGCTGTACGGCATCCCGATCGACTCGACCATGGAGGCGATGGCGCTCGGCGCTCAGCTCGAGGCCATGATCACCGACCCCGTGTACGAAGGGAAGTCGCTCGCCGGGCTCGTCGATCTCGTGCGCTCCGGCGACATTGCTGCGTCATCGACCGTGCTGTATGCCCACCTCGGCGGTCAGCCCGCGATCAACGCGTACCACTCACTGTGGGACCCGTCGGCGGCGTGAGGCTTCTCGTCACAATGCCGGCGAGTCTGTGACGCGAGCGAGCGGCCCCACGCCCTCGCGCCGCTCGAAAACGAGGTGGGTCTCCGTCGTGCGCACGGCATCGTGCACCGTGATGTGCTGGAGAACGATGTCGCGCAGCGCCGCGGCATCTTCTACCGCGACATGCACGAGAAAGTCATCCTCCCCGGCGACATGGAACGCCTCGATGACCCCGGGCGTCGCGACGATCGCGTCGAACAGTCGCCCCACGCCCTCGCGCGAGTGCCGGCCCAGCCGCACGCGGATCACCGCCTGGAGCGGAAGCCCCAGCGCGGCCGGATCGACGAGCACCCGCACCCCGGAGAGCACCCCGCGGCTGCGCAGTGATCGCACCCGGTAGGCGCACGTCGACTCGGCGATGTCGAGGTCGGCGGCGAGCGCCTTGTTCGAGCGCGCCGGTGCGCGCACGAGCGCTGCCAGGACACGCAGATCGAGGTCGTCGAGAGCGGATGCCGCCCTTTGCGATTCCGTCAAGATCACACCGCCCTCTGCGACCGGAATTGTGCTGAACATAGCAATCTGATCATTCTTCGGCGTGATTCACAATGCGGCCCCGATGATGCTGTGCTTTCGTTCATACTCGGCGCATGGACCACCTCGACACGCTCGCCGTCCACGCCGGCCGCTCCGACTTCGCCGCTCTCGGCGTGCACGCCGCGCCCCTCGACCTGTCTTCGACCTATCCCCTGCCCGACGTCGAGCGCGGCGGCGACTCCTACGAGGCGTTGGCGACCGGGGGCGTGCCGATCGACGGCGGCAGCCACGTGTACGCGCGGCTGTGGAACCCTACGGTGGCCCGCTTCGAAGAGGCGCTCGCCGCTCTCGAACATGCCGACGCCGCTGTGGCCTTCGCGTCGGGAATGGCCGCTCTCACCGCGGCAGTGCTCTCGCACACGACATCGGTGGATAAGCCCCACGTCGTCGCCGTCCGTCCGCTGTACGGCGGAAGCGATCACCTCTTGTCGACCGGGTTGCTGGGCACCCGGGTGAGTTTCTGCACTCCCTCCGAGGTCGGCGCGACGGTGCGGGCCGACACGGGCCTGGTCGTCGTGGAGACCCCCGCGAACCCGACGCTCGAGCTCGTCGACATCGCCGACGTCGTCGCGCAAGCGGGCACGGTGCCCGTGCTCGTGGACAACACATTCGCGACCCCGGTGCTGCAGCGCCCCCTCGACCATGGAGCGGCACTGTCCCTGCAC
>CAUPYO010000370.1:0-2659 GCA_963515565.1 uncultured Microbacterium sp. | reverse complement strand
ACGGCGACGTGCGCGGCGGCGAGCCGTCTCTGCCCGAGCTCGCCGACGCCGGACAGGACCAGATGGCGCTGCGTGCGCGCGCGCTCGGCCGGGCTGAGGGAGGGAACGGGGTCGACCAGGGGATGCAGTGCCACGGTGTCAGCGTAAACCGCTGCCATGCACGACCGGGCCGCCGACGAAGGGCGGCTGGCCAGTCCATTGCCGCAAATGCGACCGCTTTCGGGCCAAGAGTCCGCGAATGCGCGATAGCCTCGGCGCATGCGCACGTATCGCATTGCCGAAGCCGCCCGCCTGCTCGGCGTGAGCGACGACACCATCCGTCGATGGATCGACCAGGGCACGCTGTCCGCGGACGGCGGGTCACCCGCTCGCATCCCCGGTGACATGCTCGCGGCGCGCGCCGTCGACATCGCGCATGCGGCGCACGACCCGAGCGATGTCCTCTCCAGCGCCCGCAATCGCTTCACCGGGCTCGTCACGCGGGTGCAGATCGACGGCGTCATGGCCCAGGTCGACATCCAGTCGGGCCCGCATCGCGTCGTCTCGTTGATGTCAGCCGAAGCCGTGCGTGAGCTGGGGCTCGAGCCCGGATCGCTCGCCGTCGCTGTCGTGAAAGCCACCACCGTCATCGTCGAGACCCCGAGAGACTGAGCCGTGCGCCGACGTTACCGTCTCGTGCTCGCCGCCCTCGCGGCCGCCGCCGTGCTCGTCGTCGCCGGCTGCTCTGCATCCTCACCGCAGGCTGACGTGTCGTCGGATGCGGCGTCGCCCGCGAGCGGCGCTGCCCCGTCGGGCGAGCTCACGATCTACGCCGCAGCGTCGCTGAAGGCGGCGTTCACCGAGCTGTCCTCCCAGTTCGAAGCGCAGAACCCGGGGGTCACGATCCGCCCGATCACCTACGACGGATCGGCGACGCTCGCCACGCAGCTCATCGAGGGTGCGCCCGCTGACGTCTTCGCCTCGGCTGATCGGAAGAACATGACGAAGGTTCTCGATGCGGGTGCGGCTCCGGCCGCGCAACCGTTCGCGACGAACGTCCTCACCCTCGTCGTGCCGAAGGGAAACCCCGGCGGGGTGACCTCTCTCGCCGATCTCGCCAGGCCCGGGCTCACCATCGTGCTCTGCGCGGCCGAGGTTCCCTGCGGCTCGGCATCCGCGACCCTGCTGCACAACGCGGGCGTGACGCCGTCGGTCGACAGCTACGAGCAGAACGTGACGGCCGTGTTGACGAAGGTCGCTTCGGGCGAGGCGGATGCCGGGCTGGTCTACGTCACCGATGCCGAGACGACCACCGACGTCGAGACCGTGACCACCACCGGTGCCGACGCGGTGGTCAACACCTACCCGATCGCCGCGCTGACCGGTGCGAAGAACCCCGTCGCCGCGAAGGCGTTCGTCGATTTCGTGCTCTCCGACAAGGGCCGCGCGGTGCTTTCCGGGTTGGGGTTCGGAAGCCCGTGATGAGCGCTCACCCGGGCGCGCAGGCAGAGCGCGGCTTTGTGCCACTGGTGCTGCTGGTGCCGGCCGTCGCCGGGATCGCCTTCCTGGTGGTACCGCTGGTCGCGCTCGTCGGCCGCGTCGACGTGACGACGTTCTGGACCGACGTGACATCTCCTGCCGCGCTGTCGGCGCTGGGCCTCTCGCTCGGCACCGGAGCACTCGCCACACTGGTGTGCCTCGTGCTCGGGGTGCCGCTGGCGTTGTTGCTCGCCCGTTCGGGATCTCGACTCGCCGGCATCCTTCGTGCGGTGGTCACGGTGCCGCTCGTGCTTCCGCCGATGGTCGGCGGAGTCGCGTTGCTCTTCCTGCTCGGGCGCAACGGGTGGTGGGGGCAGGCGTTGGCCGGGATCGGGGTGCGGATCCCGTTCACCACGACCGCCGTGGTGATCGCGCAGAGTTTCGTCGCCCTCCCGTTCCTCGTGCTCGCCCTGGAGGGAGCGCTGCGCGCCACCGGCACCGGCTATGAGCGCACAGCTGCGGCACTCGGCGCGGGCCGGTGGCGAATCCTCTGGCGGATCACACTGCCCCTGGCGGCGCCAGGACTGGTCGCGGGAGTGGTGCTGTGTTTCGCGCGCGCCATCGGCGAGTTCGGGGCGACCGCCCTGTTCGCCGGCAATGCGCCCGGCGTGACACAGACGATGCCGCTGGCGATCTACACCGCGTTCAACGGCGCGGGTGTCACGCAGGGCGCGGCCGTCGCATTGTCGTTGTTGCTGCTGGTGACGGCGCTGGTCGTGCTGCTGCTCGTGCGCGGGTGGCGCCCCGCGAGCACGGGGGCGCGATGATCGCCCCCGCGCTCGAGGCGCACGTGATCGTCCGTCGCGAGGGGTTCGTGCTGGATGCCGAGATCAGCGCGATCGGCGGCGACGTCGTCGCGATCATGGGGCCGAGCGGTGCGGGCAAGTCGAGCGTACTGGCGGTGATCTCGGGCCTGTTGCGTGCCTCGGGCGGTGAGGTGCGCATCGGTTCGGAGGTCGTATCGTCTGCGACCGTGCAGACGTCTCCGCAGCGCCGCGGCGTGGTGCTGCTCGGGCAGGATCCGCACCTGTTCCCGCATCTGTCGGCCCGCGACAACGTCGCCTTCGGCATCGCCGTGTCGGGCGGCGGCGGCTCTCGCGCGGCGGCCCGGGTCGAGCGCCGCGCCCGCGCCGAGCAGTGG
>CAUPYO010000369.1:0-2666 GCA_963515565.1 uncultured Microbacterium sp. | reverse complement strand
GCGCCGAGCAGTGGCTCGAGCGCGTGGGGCTCGCCGGTCGAGGTCATCGCCGTCCGGCGGAGCTGTCCGGGGGGCAGCAGCAGCGCGTCGCGCTGGCCCGCGCGCTCGCGACGCAGCCGCGGGTTCTGTTGCTGGACGAACCGTTCACGGCGCTCGATCCCACAACGCGCAGCGACCTCCGCGCGATGCTCGCCGCGCGGTTGCCCGCTGCACAGGTGACGACGGTGATGGTGACCCACGATGTCGTCGACGCAGCAGCGCTCGCCTCGCGTCTGGTCGTCCTCGAAGACGGGCGGGTGTCGCAGGAGGGTGCCGTCCGTGACGTGCTGAGGACACCGGCGTCGGACTTCGTCGCGACGCTGGCGGGCGTGAACCGCGCGCCGGGGCGGATCGAGTCGGGCGTGTGGCGTTCCGGCGGACTTCGGCTGCCGGCGCCGGGGTGGGCCGACGGCGATGCCGTCGCCGTCATTCCGATCGCCGGGGTGCACGCGCAGTTCGCGACGGGAGCGTCCGTCCCGGCGCATTCCGCGGATGCGGCGGAGGCCGCGACCTGGACCGCGCCGGTGGTGCGGCTGGAGGCGACGGCATCCGGCGCGCGCGTGCGCGCTGCGGATCCGGACATCGTGTGCGATGTTCCCATCGCCGCGATCACGAACGACGGGCTCACCGAGGGCGGCCTCGTTCGCCTGCGCGTCGATCCGTCGGCCGTGCGGTTGATCGCGAACTGAGCTTCCGCTCGCCCGCAGACGCCGGTGGCCAGGTCCCGCCGACAATAACCACGGTTTTCGCGGCCGACCCCCTCCGTGAGCCGGGTAGCCTCGGACCATGGTCGCCGTTTCCCTCACTCTGCGCACAGGGCGCGGTGGGTCGGCGGACGAGTCGACCGTGCCGAGCCTCGGCCAACCGCTCATCGACCGCTTCGGCCGGGTGCACCGCGACCTGCGCATCTCGCTCACCGACCGCTGCTCGCTGCGCTGCACCTACTGCATGCCCGAGCAGGGCAACGAGTGGCTCGCGCGCACCAGCATCCTCTCCACCGACGAGATCGTGCGGGTGGCGCAGGTGGCTGCGGCATCCGGGATCACGACCTTCCGCCTCACCGGCGGCGAACCCTTGCTGCGCGCCGACATCGTCGACGTCGTCGGGCGTCTCGCCGCTCTCGAGTCACCGTCCGGGCCGGTCGAGGTCGCACTGACCACCAACGGCATCCGGCTGGGCGAGGTGCTGCCCGACCTGATCGGCGCGGGGCTGCACCGCCTCAACATCTCCATCGACACCCTCGACCGCGACCGTTTCCGCGAGCTCACCCGACGCGACCGTCTCGACGACGTGCGGGCGGGGATCGCGGCCGCCGCGGCATCGGGACTTCGCCCCCTCAAGCTCAACGCCGTCGCCATGCGCGGCGTCAACGAGGACGAACTCGTCGACCTGGTCGCCTTTGCGCTCGACCACGACGCCGAGATGCGCTTCATCGAGCAGATGCCGTTGGATGCCGGCCACACCTGGGATCGCGCCCGCATGGTCACCCGTGACGAGATTCTCGCGGCGTTGTCGACGCGATGGGAGCTCGAGCCGGTGCCGGGGCGCGGCGGCGCGCCGGCGGAACGGTTCCTGCTCGACGGCGGCCCCGCGGCAGTGGGGGTCATCGCCTCGGTCACCGCGCCGTTCTGCGGCGCCTGCGATCGCCTTCGTCTGACGGCCGACGGCCAGCTGCGCAACTGTCTGTTCTCCAACGACGAGTACGACCTGCTGCCCCTCCTGCGCTCGGGAGAGCCGGGCCCGGAGTCGATCGCGGCGCGGTTGCATGCCTGCGTCGCCGGAAAGCTCCCCGGGCACGCCATCGACGACCCGTCGTTCCTGCAGCCGGCGCGCGGGATGAACGCGATCGGCGGGTAGGGCAGGCGCGGCGGCGCCCTCAGACTCCGGGCTCAGGCGTCGATCCGGCCGCCGGTGAGGCGTACCGTGCGATCGACCAGCCCGTCGGGCACGTCGACGTGCGAGATGAGGATCACCGCGTGGTCGGAGCCGACCGCGGACAGCAGGTCGCTCAGCAGTGCATCGGAGGCGTCGACGTCGACCCCGGCGGTCGGCTCGTCGAGCACCAGCACGGGGAAACCGTGCAGCAGCGCGCGGGCGAGCGCGATGCGTTGCGCCTGTCCGCCCGATACGAGAGCGCCGCGCTCCCCGACGCGCGCGTCGAGTCCGCCCCGTTCGCGGAGCCAGTCGCCCAGGCCCACGCGGTGCAGTACGGCCTCGAGCTCGGCATCCGTGGCCGTGTCGTGCGCGAACAGCAGGTTCTGGCGGATGTCTTCGTCGAACAGCATCGGCTGCTGCTCGCAGAGCCCGACCGTCTCGCGGACGTCATCGGGATGGAGGGTCCGCACGTCGACCCCGCCGATCGTGTAGCTGCCGGCGGCGACATCGAGGAAGCGCACCAGCACGTGGGCGACCGTCGTTTTGCCCGCGCCGCTCGATCCGACCACGAGCACGCGCTCGCCGGGGGCGACGGCGAGATCCAGTCCCTGCAGCGCATCGTCGTCGGCGCCCGGCCAGCGTGCATCGACGCCCTGCAGCACGAGTCCGGTGCCGAGCGCGGGCGGGACGCCGGTCGCGGGGGCGGCATCCGTCGGCACACCCGCCGGCACGTCGTCGGGCACCGCCTGGGC
>CAUPYO010000368.1:0-2685 GCA_963515565.1 uncultured Microbacterium sp. | reverse complement strand
GCGACGAGTGCCACATGTGCTTCCATTTCCCCGTCATGCCGCGCATCTTCATGGCGGTGCGCCGCGAGTCCCGCTACCCGATCAGTGAGATCCTCGCTCAGACTCCGACGATCCCCTCGGGATGCCAGTGGGGCATCTTCCTGCGCAACCACGACGAGCTCACCCTCGAGATGGTGACCGACGAGGATCGCGACTACATGTGGCACGAGTACGCGCAGGACCCGCGGATGAAGGCCAACATCGGCATCCGCCGCCGCCTCGCGCCCCTGCTCGACAACGACATCGACCGCATCGAGCTGTTCACGGCTCTCCTGCTGTCACTGCCCGGCTCGCCGGTGCTCTATTACGGCGACGAGATCGGCATGGGCGACAATATCTGGCTCGGCGACCGCGACGGCGTGCGCACCCCGATGCAGTGGACGAGCGATCGCAATGCGGGCTTCTCCTCCGCGACGCCCGGCAAGCTGAGCCTGCCGATCGTGCAAGACCCCGTCTACGGCTACCTGGCCGTCAACGTCGAGGCCCAGCAGGAAGATCGCTCATCGCTGCTGCATTGGACGCGGCAGATGATCCAGGCGCGTAAGCGGCACCCCGCCTTCGGCCTGGGCAGCTTCAACGACCTCGGCGGCTCCAACCCCGCCGTGCTCTCCTACTCGCGCGAACACACCAACGACGACGGCACCGTGGACGTCATCCTGTGCGTCAACAATCTCTCGCAGTTCCCGCAGCCGGTCGAACTCGATCTGCGCCGGTTCGAGGGTCTCGTTCCCGTCGAACTGATCGGCGGGGTGCCGTTCCCGCGCATCGGAGAGCTGCCGTACCTGCTGACGCTGGGAGGCCACGCCTTCTTCTGGTTCCAGCTGCACGCACCGGCCGAGGAATCGGCGGAGAGGGGACTGCTGTGACCGACATCGACCACGCACTGCTGGAGGCCTACCTCGCCCGGACGCGATGGTTCGGCGGCAAGGGACGCCCGTTCCACGTATCCGATGTGCGCGTGATCGCCGAGCTGGGTGACCGCCGCCCCCTGCCCGACACGATCATGTGCGTGATCACGGTGTCGTATGCCGACGGCGAAGACGGCACCGAGCGCTACCAGGTTCCGCTGGCCGTGTACGACGAGATCGAGGAGCGCATCGGGCACGCGTACGTCGGACCGGTGGTCCACGGCAAGCGCACCCGGCACCTCTACGATGCCCTGCACGACCGCGAGGCCATGCAGTGGTGGCTCGACGGCTTCGTCGGCGCCGAAGCCCGCGGCCTGGCGGACATTGCCGGGATGCGCTTTCGGCGGGTCAGCGGCAGCGACGCGCTCGATCCCGAACTGCGCTCCTCGCCGATGACCGGCGAGCAGTCGAACTCGTCGGTGCGCTACGACGACGTCGCCATCATGAAGGTGTTCCGCAAGATCAGCCCCGGCATCAATCCCGATATCGAGATCCACGAGGAGCTCACGCGGGCTGGCTCGGAGCACGTCGCCGCCCTGTATGGCTGGGTGGAGACCGAGATCGACGGCGAGATCGTGCAGCTGGCCATGCTGCAAGAGTTCCTGCGTACCGCCTCCGATGGCTTCGAACTCGCGCTCGGCAGCGTCCGCACGCTGCTCGCCGATCCGGAGCAGACGATCGACGGCTCCGGTGGCGACTTCGCCGGTGAGGCGGCGCGGCTCGGAGAGGCGCTCGCCGAGGTGCACGAAGCGCTGCGGCAGAGCTTTCCCTCCGAGCGCCGCGGGCCCGACAGCACCGCCGAGCTTGCTCGAGCGATGACCGAGCGCCTCGAGGCGGCACTGCGCGTCGTGCCCGAGCTCGAACCGATCGCACCGCGCCTGCGCGCCGTGTACGGTGCGCTCGCCGAGGCCGATGGTCTGGACGTGCAGCGCGTCCACGGCGACCTGCACCTCGGTCAGACACTGCGCACTGCCCACGGCTGGCGCATCGTCGACTTCGAGGGCGAGCCCGGGCGCCCCTTCGCCGAGCGCGCCCTGCCCGACTCGCCCTGGCGCGACGTCGCCGGCATGCTGCGTTCCTTCGACTACGCGACCGGTGTGGTCGAGATGTCGCAGGTTTCGGTGAGCGAGCAGGAACGCAGCGTGCGCGCCGACCAGGCCCGACAGTGGTCGGAGCGGGCCCGTCGCAGCTTCCTCGACGCGTACGTCGCCGCGCGTGACGGTTCGCCATCCGCATCCGCCGACGGCGACCGGAGCATTCGGTTCACGCTGCTCGACGCATACGTGGCCGACAAGGCGGTCTACGAAGCGGTGTACGAGAAGCGCAATCGTCCCGCCTGGACGTCGATCCCCCTGTCGGCGCTGGCGGAGATCGCATCCGACTGAGCGGTGACCCGAACGATGGCGTGCGCGCTCAGACGGTGACGACCTGCGCCGTTCCGAGCGGAGCGTCCGGGCCCATCTCGTCCGCGATGCGGTTGGCCTCTTCGATCAGGGTCGCGACGATCTCCGACTCGGGGACGGTCTTGATGACCTCTCCCTTGACGAAGATCTGGCCCTTGCCGTTGCCCGAGGCGACGCCGAGGTCGGCTTCGCGTGCCTCACCGGGGCCGTTGACGACGCAGCCCATGACGGCCACGCGCAGCGGCACGGTCATGTCCTTCAGCCCGTCGGTGACGTCGTTGGCGAGCGTGTAGACGTCGACCTGCGCGCGTCCGCACGACGGGCACGAGACGATC
>CAUPYO010000367.1:0-2703 GCA_963515565.1 uncultured Microbacterium sp. | reverse complement strand
CCCATTACGTGCTCGGGCATGCGGCCCCGCTGCTCGCGGCGACGGTCACCGTCTCCAGCCTCGGGCTCGTCCGCGACGCACGCCCGCGGCGGGTGCTGGAGACCGTGATCGGGATGGTCGTCGGCATCCTCGTGGCGGAGCTCATCGTCTTCGTCGCCGGCATCGGCTGGTGGCAGTTGGCGCTCACCCTCGCGGCCTCCCTCGTCGTCGCCCGCTTCCTGTCGCCGCAGCCGGCGTTCGCCATCGCGGCGGCGGTGCAGTCGGCGATCGTCATGGTCATCCCGGTCAGCGTGCCGTTCGTGCGCATGATCGACGGCGTCGTCGGGGCAGTGGCGGCGCTGCTCGTGACTGCGCTGCTTCCGCGCAGCCCGCTGCGCACCGTCACCCGTGAGGGCACGCAGCTGCTCGCGGCATTCGACGGCGCGATCACGACCCTGGTTCAGGCGCTGCGCCGCGGAGACGCGGTCCGCGCCGAGCGCGGCCTCGCGAAGGCGCGCGGCCTGCAGGCTCTCGTCGACCAGTGGCGTGCAGGAGTGGAGTCCGGCTCGGAGATCGCGCGGATCTCGCCGTTGCTCCGCCGCCAGCGCCCCGAGTTCCAGCGGCAGGAGCGCGTGCGCCTGCACCTGGACCTCGCCACCCGCAATCTCCGCGTCATCGGACGCCGCGTGGTGTACCTCTGCGACGACCGTCAGCCGCGGCCGATCGCCGCCGATCTCCTCGGTGAGCTCGCCGCGGGTGCGCGGCTGATCTCCGACGCGCTGGGCGACATCTCCTACGAACCGGCGGCGCGTGAAGCGATCCGCGCCGTCGCTGGACGGCTCGATCCGAGTGTGCTGGCCGGTCGCAGCTCGGCTGTGGATCAGACCCTGATCGGCGCGATGCGACCGCTGGCGGTCGATCTGATGACCGCGGCCGGCATGCCCGCCGACGAGGCGCGGGCCGCGATCCCGCGGGTCTGAGCGGCCCCGGGCGTTTCCCGACAACAGGCGATCTGCCGAGAACAGGCGGATGCGGTGGCAATCATCCTGCCGCGGGCTGATCGCCTGTCTTCGGCGTGCGCCTGGCCGTGCTCACCGGCTGGGGGCGACGAGGCTCCAGGGCACGGTGAGTTCACCGAGGCGCCAGCGGGAACGCCCGCCGACCGGCCAGCCCGCCGCACGCAGGGCGTCCAGCGCGGTGCGCCAGCGGTGCACGGGCCCGAAGGATGCCGTGCCGACCGCGCGCGTCCACTCATCGTCGAGCGCGCGCAGCAGTGCGTGCACCGGCTCGCCGGGCACGTTGTGGTGGATGAGAGCCTTCGGCAGCCTCTCGGCCGCGATCGAGGGTGCTTCCAACCCGGCGAGGCGCAGCGAGATCGTCAGCGTGCGCGGCTCGGCGTCGTGGCCGATCTGCAGCCAGGTGCACACACGCCCCAGCTCGTCGCACGTTCCCTCGACGAGGATGCCGTCGGCATCCAGCCGCGCCGACATCCGCGACCACGCGGCGCGCACGTCGCACTCGTCGTACTGACGCAGCACGTTGAAGGCGCGTAGCACGACGGGTCGACGCCCCGCGGGCGTGGGCACTTCGAACCCGCCGCGCCCGAAGGAGACGTGCGCGTCCGGCGCGAACGAGGTCGAGCCCGCGCGCACCTCGGCCAGTTGCACCCGTGCCCGCTCGACCCGCCCCGGGTCGATCTCCAGGCCGTACACCTCGACGTCGGCGCGGGCGCGGCGAAGGCGCTGCTCCAGTTCGAGTACCGTCACCGCGCTGGCGCCGTAGCCCAGGTCGACGACGAACGGATCCGCGGCGCGGCGCAGCACCGGATGCCGCGCGATCCACCGGTCGATGCGGCGCAAGCGGTTGGTGTTGGTCGTGCCGCGCGTGATCTGGCCGACCACACCGCGAGCGGGGGCTTTCTCCGGCGGCATCCCCCCATGATGCCAGTGCGGCCGCCGATAGAATGGCGGGTATGACCGCGCCCTACACGCTGATCCTCCTCCGCCACGGGCAGAGCGAGTGGAACAAGACCAACCAGTTCACCGGGTGGGTGGATGTCCGCCTCACCGAGCAGGGTCGCGGCGAAGCCGCGCGCGGCGGTGAGCTGCTGAAGGAATCGGGCATCCTGCCCGATGTGCTGCACACCTCGCTGCTCAGCCGTGCCATCCAGACCGCGAACATCGCGCTCGACGCCGCCGACCGCCTCTGGATCCCCGTGAAGCGTTCGTGGCGCCTGAACGAGCGTCACTACGGCGACCTGCAGGGCAAGGACAAGGCGCAGACCCTCGAGCAGTTCGGTGAGGAGCAGTTCATGCTGTGGCGCCGCTCGTTCGACGTGCCGCCGCCCCTCCTGCCCGACGACTCGCCGTTCAGCCAGGTGGGCGACCCGCGTTACGTCGGTATCGACGGCGACGTGCCCCGCACCGAGTCTCTGAAGATCGTCATCGACCGTCTCATCCCGTATTGGGAGGGCGAGATCGTCCCCGACCTGAAGGCCGGCAAGACGGTGCTCGTCACGGCGCACGGCAACTCGCTGCGCGGCCTGGTCAAGCACCTCGACGGCATCAGCGACGCCGATATCGCCGAACTCAACATCCCCACCGGCATCCCGCTGGTCTACCGCCTCGGCGAGGACCTGCTGCCGATCGCGCCGGGGGAGTACCTCGACCCCGAGGCCGCCGCTGCCGGTGCCGCCGCGGTCGCGAGCCAGGGCAAGGGCTGACG
>CAUPYO010000366.1:0-2730 GCA_963515565.1 uncultured Microbacterium sp. | reverse complement strand
GGCCAGGCCCCACGCCCACCCGCGAGCGGGCTCAGATTCGGATGGGCGTACCGGATTCGGATGCCGCGCGGCATCCCGTCCGAATCCGGTGACGGCATCCGAATCCGTGGCGATCGGCCGAGCTGTAACCCCCTGTCGCGCGCCGTGGCCGCCCCCTAGGGTCGAGGCATGGCATCTGAGCGGATCACGATCGACGTCGGCGACCGGCAGGTGTCGCTGTCGAGTCCGAACCGGGTGATCTGGCCGGAACTGGGCATCACCAAACACGAGCTCGCCGAGTACCTCGTCGCCGTGGCGGAGCCGTTCCTGCGCGCCAACGGGCATCGTCCGGTGTCGCTGGAGCGCTTTGCCGACACGGTCGACGGCGAGCGGTTCTTCTCCAAGAACCCGCCGCGCGGAGCGCCCGACTACGTGCACGAGGTGATGTGCACCTACAACAGCGGGCGTCGGCACCCCCAGGTCGTCCTCGACGAAGCCGCGGCGATCGTCTGGGCCGTGCAGATGAACACGGTCGTCTTCCACCCGTGGGCCTCGCTGGCCCGGGATACCGACAACCCCGTCGAGCTGCGCATCGACCTCGACCCGCAACCCGGTACCGACTTCGCGGATGCCGCCGCCGTCGCCCCCGTGCTCCGCGAGGTCCTCCGCGACGCGGGCCTCGAGGCGTGGCTGAAGACGAGCGGCAACCGCGGCATCCACGTCTTCTGTCCTCTCGCCCCCACGCACGAGTTCCTCGACGTGCGGCACGCGGTCATCGCCGCCGGGCGTGAGCTGGCGCGGCGATTGCCCGACGCGGTGACGATGGACTGGTGGAAGGAAGAGCGCTGTGAGCGCATCTTCATCGACTTCAACCAGGCCAACCGCGACCGCACCATGGCGGGGGCCTACAGCCCGCGCGCGTTGCCGTCCGCCACCGTCGCGACGCCGATCAGCTGGGAGGAATTGGCCGACGGCGTCGACCCCGCGGCGTTCACCGTGCGCACCGTCCCGCAGCGCCTCGCCGAGATCGGCGATCCCTGGGCGGCGCTCGCCGACGATCCGGGCCGCATCGACACGCTCCTCGAGTGGTGGCAGCGCGACCTCGACGCGGGTCTGGGCGAACTGCCGTTCCCGCCCGAGTTCCCCAAGATGCCGGGCGAGCCGCCACGCGTCCAGCCCAGCCGCGCCAAGAAAGCCTGAGGCGTTCAGCCGGAGACGGGACTTCGATCGGTCTCCATCAGAGCGAACTGAGCTCTCCTACCGTTCGTCGCTGAGCGCGAGTTCACGGCGGTGCGGACGAGCCCACCGTGCCGGGGTGTGCGGGCCGTCCCAGATCTGGACGATTCCCCACGCCACGGCGGTGAGCGGCACGGCGAGCACCGCGCCCACGATGCCGCCGAGCACGGTCCCGGCAGCCAGGGCGACGAGGATGACGAAGGCGTGCAGGTGCATCGAGCGTCCCATCAGCACCGGCTGCAGCAAGTTGCCCTCCAGCTGGTTGACCAGGACGACCACGCCCACCACCACGAGCGCGACCACCCAGCCGTTGGCGACGAGCGCGACCAATGCGGCGAGGGCTCCCGCGAGTGTCGCTCCAACGATGGGGATGAAGGCGAGGACGAAGACGAGCACGGCCAGCGGGAGGGCCAGCGGCACCTGGAGGATGAGCAGACCGATCAGGATGCCGACGGCATCCACCGCGGCCACCGTCGCCGTGCCGCGCACGTAGGAGCCGAGCACGGTGACCGTCTTGTCGCCCACGCGCTGTGCGCGCTCGTAGGCAGGACCGCGGAACGGCCGCAGCAGGAACTGCCACATCTGAGGGCCGTCCTTGAGGAAGAAGAACAGCATGACGATCATGAGGACGAGACCGGTGATGAAGCTGGCGACGGCGCTCACGCCGGCGAGAGCCCCACTGCTGAACTGTGCGCTCGTCACGAAGCCCATCAGCGACGACACCCACTCGTCGATCTGCGTCCGATCGATCTGCAGCGGCAGAGTCTGCACCCACGCCATCAGATCGGAGAACCCGCCCTGCGCCTGGGTGGACAGCTCGTCCCACTGATCGCGCACCGCCCACACGATCAGCCAACCGATACCGGCCAGCACGATCGCGATGGCCAGCAGCGTGATGAGGGTGGCGGCGATCGACGGGATGCCGCGGCGGCGCAGCCAGCCCATCAGGGGAGCGAACGCCGAGGCGAGGATGAGGGCGATCACGAGGGGGATCGTCACGACCGTCAGCTGGCGGATGCCCCAGATCACCCCGGCGGCGAGGGCGACGACCACCAGGATCTGCACAGACCTGATCGCCAGGGCGCCGAAGGCGTCGGACCACAGTCGCCACGGTCCACCGGTGGTGCGGACGGCGACCGCGTCGTCGGCGCCCTGGTCGATGCGGACGGTGCGGGAGGAGTCTCGGAACAGGCCCATTCCTCGACCGTAGACGACGCGCGCCGTCGCCGCCGGGTCACCGGGCCGGTAGCGACCACTCCCGTTCGGTGAGCACCCGGGCGACCGTGAGGCCGATCGCGAGTGCGACGACGACGAACACGGCGGTCGTGCCGTTCTGTATCGCGGCCACCGTATCGCCGCCGATCACCCCCGCGATCGACCGATACGCAGCGGCGCCCGGCACCATGATCAACACCGCGGGCACTGTCAGCGTCACGCGCGCCGCGCGCAGCCGGTCGCCGAAGAGGTAGGCGCCGAGGCCCACCGCGAGCGCCGCCGCTGCGGCCGCGACAGCCG
>CAUPYO010000365.1:0-2738 GCA_963515565.1 uncultured Microbacterium sp. | reverse complement strand
ACCCACGACGAACCACAGCACCTTCTTCATGCACTCCATGTTAGGTGCATGGCCCCCGTCGATGGGCCCCCGGGTACGCCGAAGGGCGCCGGGGAGAACCCCCGACGCCCTTCGGACGCGCACGCGCTTAGCGCGCGGCGTAACTGCGTACTCGGCCGCTGCGCGGCGGTACTACGCCCCGCTTAGCGCGCGGCGTAACTGCGCAGTCGGCCGCTGCGCGGCGGTACTACGCCCCGCTTAGCGCGCGGCGTAGTACTCGACGACGAGCTGGACGTCACCGGTGACCGGGACCTCCGCGCGCTTCGGGCGACGCACGAGGCGCGCCTGCAGCTTGTCGAGCTCGACCTCGAGGTAGCCCGGAACCGGGGGCAGCACCTCGGCGTGACCGCCGAGAGCCGCGACCTGGAACGGCTCGAGCGACTCGCTCTTCGCCTTGACGTGGATGAGCTGGCCCGGCTTCACGCGGAAGGACGGGCGGTCGACGAGCTGGCCGTCCACGAGGATGTGGCGGTGCACGACGAGCTGGCGGGCCTGCGCGGTGGTGCGGGCAAAGCCCGCGCGCAGCACGAGGGCGTCCAGACGCATCTCGAGCAGCTCGACCAGGTTCTCACCGGTCAGGCCGTCCTTGCGACGAGCCTCGTTGAAGGTGTTGCGCATCTGCTTCTCGCGGATGCCGTACTGCTCGCGAAGACGCTGCTTCTCGCGGAGGCGAACGGCGAAGTCGCTGTCCTGCTTGCGCTTGGTGCGACCGTGCTCGCCGGGAGCGTACGGGCGCTTCTCGAGGTACTTGGCTGCCTTGGGGGTCAGCGCGATGCCGAGGGCACGCGACAGACGCACCTTACGGCGGTCCTGGGACTTCGTAGCCACGAAGTGTTCCTTTCGTTACGCGGACGCGACTATCGCGACTCGCGGACGTATCGCCTCTCCTCGCCCTGTCCGGACTGCACGCCGGGGCATGCCGGAAGGTCGGTGAAGAAAAGAGGGGATGCCCGAAAACCGGTTTCGAGCCACTCGATCCTATCAGAGCGCTCCTGCGAGCAACGCGGACCAGCCCAGAGCGAAGAGCGGGACGTACAGCAAAGCGATGAGAAGCGAGTGCGTCAGAACGAATCCGAAGGCTTCGAGAGCTTTGCCGCGCTGGCGCAGATGGGCACCGAGCTTTCGCATCATCGAACTCGGATGCCGCACATCCCAGCTGTTTACCCGTAGGTAGCGGCCGAGGTAGACCCCGACCGCACCGAGGACGATGACCGTCGCGGCGAACGCCCAGCTCGCCCCGGGGATCTGCTGGTCCCGGCGGTCCATCAGCAGGATGACCATGGACTGCACGACCGCCAGGCTGAGAACGGCATTGGCGATGCCGGAGAGGGTCAGCGCCAGCGTCTGGACGATGTCGTACCACAGCGGCACCGGTGTGGTCTCGGCGCGATGACTGAAGTTGAGCTCGGTGATGAGGTACACCGAGTTCGGAAAGAACAACAGCCACACCGCGGTCGCGATGACGAGATACACCCAGATCGCGACGGTTCCGCCGCCGCCGATCACTTCCGCGGCACGGCCGAAAACGGGTACCAAAAGCACGAAGCCTGTCCCGAAGACGACGGCGAGCAGCAGCGGCAGGAACGAGAGGCCGATGTTCAGCAGCATCGGACGATACAGCGTCACCCCGTACACCCGGGCCCGCAGCACTACCAGGACGCCGGCGTACACGTTGAGGAGCACGATCGCGAGCACACCGAGCAGCAGGGCCGACATCCGGTAAGCCTCGCACACGCGCAGCGTGGGCGGGTCAGCGCAGGAGGTCGAGTACTCCGACGGGGTACACCGGCCGCTGCGCTTGCTCCTCGCGGAGCGCGGCGATGTCGTACCAGCCGACCGTCGTGTGGCTGTCGCGCACGGGCAGCCGCTCGTGGACGCTGAGCGCGGCGAGGGCGGCCGACGCGACCCGGAACACGTGGACGATTTCGTGGCCACGACCGGTGGGGCTTTCGAAGATGTTCTCGGTGACAGCGACGAGCTCGGCATCCGCGAGGTCTGCGTCGAGCTCCTCGGCGAACTCGCGGGCGATGGCAGCCGCAGCCGTCTCACCGAACTCGATGCCGCCGCCCGGGGCGCGGAGGAACTCCCCGTGTCGCTCGTTCGCCGGGTACGACTCGAGGAGCACTCTGCCGTCTCTTACCACCAGCCCGACGGCGATGGCGCGCACGCGGTCGAGGGTGGTGAGCTCGCCCGCGTACGCGTCGACGGCCCGCTGGTAGCGCGGCAGCTTCGGCGCGAGGGTCCGCAGCGCGAGTCGCAGTGCCGCGGTCGGCTTTTCATCCGCGTGCAAGGCCAGTGCGAGGAACGCGTGCGCGGACGCGGCCAGCGGATCGTCATCGGGGATGCCGTGAAGTGCCGCGATCGCGGCGGAGGGGCGACCGACGTTGCGCAACGAGCTCGCCAGCTGGATCGTCGCCTGCGTGCGGTGCGGGGCGTCCAACCCCGCGTCCAATGCCCGGCGGTAGAGCGCGATCGCGGCGTCCTCCTCGCCGAGCGCGTCGTGCAGAGAGGCCCGGTCGTAGCCGGCACGCGCATCGTCGGCGCCGTGCGCCGCCAGCACCGCTTCCAACGCGGAGCGCGCGTCGTCAGGCTCGTCGAGGTCGACCCCGTCCCAGAAGCGGTCGATCTCATCGACGACGTCGACGCCGATCTCGTCGCCGGAGGATGTGCCGGTCTCACCCACAAGTGCCGGTCTGAGC
>CAUPYO010000364.1:0-2741 GCA_963515565.1 uncultured Microbacterium sp. | reverse complement strand
GCGCACAACCGGTCGCGATGCTGCGCCGCCCCCGGACGCCGCGGGAGCACGCTTAGTCGCTGTCCGCGCGATCGTCAACCCACTGCCCCCGCCGCAGCGGCGCTTCTAGTGTGGAAAGCAGAAGTCCAGAGAAAGGAAGACACCATGGGTCTCGATGACAAGATCAAGAACGCGGCTGAGGACCTCGGGGGCAAGGTGAAGGAAGGCGTCGGCAAGCTGACGCACAACGAGCGCCTCGAAGCTGAGGGCGAGGCCGACCAGGCCAAGGCCCACGTCAAGAAGGCCGGCGAAGACGTCAAGGACGCGTTCAAGTAAGCCGAGCTTCTCTGAACGGACGCCCTCACCCCGTTTCGGGTGGGGGCGTCTTTCTGCGCGGGGCGGGCCTCGTCAGTGTGCACCCCGGTCCGGCCCGTGGCGATGCTCATGCACCGGGCGCGGAGAGCCTTGCGCCACGCCCGGTCGCTGCACATGGAAGTTGACGCCCGTCTGCGTCCACCCGGCGAACGGGTCGGGCAGCCGCATCCAGGAGGCAGGAC
Source organism: uncultured Microbacterium sp. (assembly GCA_963515565.1). GTDB lineage: Bacteria > Actinomycetota > Actinomycetes > Actinomycetales > Microbacteriaceae > Microbacterium. Next base: position 2,205 of record CAUPYO010000364.1, on the reverse strand, counting down.
CGGCAGCCAGCTCTTCGTCGGTCAGCAGCGCACGACGAAGCCGCGCCCGCGCATCCTTCGGGTCGAGACCGACACCGATCAGCACGATCTCCTGCCCTGGCTCGTCGTCGAAGTCGCGCCAATCGGCGATGGGCTCGAAACGCACGTTGACACCGGCCTGCGACCACAGCCCCACCGCGTACGGCGCGCTGGCGAGCCAGAAGAACCCCTTGGCGCGGTGCAGACCCGGCCATGGCGTCGAGATCTCCTGCCCGAGGCGGAACGGGTGAAACGGGCGACCGGCGCGGAAGACGGTGGATCCGATGCCGAACTCCAGGGTCTCGGGGGTGTGCGCTTGTCCATTGATCTCCTGCAACCAACCCGGCGAGTCGGCCGCGATGTCATGGTCGAACAGTCCCGTATCGAGCACCTCGTCGAGGTCGACGCGCCCGTATTCGGTCACGATCTGACGCGCCCGGGGATTGAGGCGACGCAAGAAGGCGCGCACCGCGTCGAGCTCTTCGGCAGCGACGAGGTCGGTCTTATTGAGCACGAGCACGTCGGCGAACTCGATCTGGTCGATGAGCAGATCGGCGATGCTCCGGTTGTCGGTGTCGTTGACGCCGATCCCCTCCGAAGCAAGGGTTCTCGCTTCCTCGAGGGTGACAAGCAACGTCGAGGTGTCTACGACAGTGACCATGGTGTCCAGGCGCGCGACGCGGGACAGGGTTCGCCCCGCCTCGAAGTCGAGGTCGAACGTCGCTGCCACGGGCATAGGCTCGGAGATGCCCGTGGACTCGATGAGGATGGTGTCGAAGCGTCCCCCCTCGGCCAGCTCCGCGACGGCGATGAGCAGATCATCTCGCAGGGTGCAGCAGATGCAGCCGTTGCTCATCTCGACGAGCTTCTCCGGAACTCGCGCCAGCTGCAGGGGCCCGTCGACGAGTCGTGCATCGATGTTGATCTCGCTCATGTCGTTCACGATGACGGCGACGCGGCGCCCCTCGCGGTTGCTCAGGACGTGATTGAGCAGCGTGGTCTTGCCGCTGCCGAGAAAGCCCGACAGCACGGTGACGGGGATCGTAGCGGATGGGAGTTCGTCGTTATTGATAACCATTCTCAATACGATAGAGGGTCATCGCGTTGATCTCCTGCGTGTCGTCGCCGCGCAAGGGTCCGCTCGCGCATCGCGAGAAACAGCGGGAAGACGAATGCGAACGCGGTCACCAGTGACACCACGACGTAGAGCCACGGCCGACGCATGCCGAGTCTGCGCCCTTCGACGATGATCAGGATGCTGCCGGCCACCGCCGCCACCATGATGTCGATGCCGATCGAGCCCACCGCCGGGCCGGATTGCAGGAGGTCGAGCAGGTAGTTGCGCATGAGCACCACCGACCACACATTCAGCGCGAGGGTGCCGACGAGACCGGCGATCGCCAGCACGAGGTAGGTGAGGGCCAGAGGAGACCAGCGAGGCGTCATGGCGACATTCTGCTCTGCGGCACCGCGCACGTGGGCTTCACCGATACGACGTGGACTACGACGACACCGTCACCAGCACGCGGTGCCAGCCGGTCGAGCCATTCGGTGCGATCGGCGCGCGGTCTTGACTCTGGAGCTCACCCTTCTTGTTGCGTGCTCGCACCGCAATGTAGTGCGTACCCGGCGCGGCATCCCATTCGTACATCCACTGCACCCAGGTGTCGTCGTTCACCGCCCTCGACAGGGTCGCCGGAATCCAGGCACCGTCGTCGATGCTCACCTCGACCCGATCGATCCCGACGGTCTGAGCCCACGCCATGCCCCCGACCGCCACACGCCCAGGTGCGACGGGGGCGCCACCCCGGGGGACGTCAACGCGCGACGCGAGCTTGATCGGCGCCTGAGCGCTGTACCCGCGCGGCGTCCAGTAGGCCTCATCCGCGGCAAACGTGGTGACCTTCAGTTCGGTCAGCCACTTCGTCGCCGAGACGTACCCGTAGAGCCCCGGCACGACCATCCGCACGGGGAAGCCGTGCTCGGCGGGCAACGGCTCTCCGTTCATCGCCACCGCAAGAATCGCGTCGAGGCCGTCGTCCGTCAAAGATGACAGGGGGGTACTGGCGGTGTAGCCGTCGACACTGCGGGAGAGCACCATGTCCGCTCCCGCCTGAGGGCCGGCCATCCGGAGGATGTCGCGCACCGGAACGCCGAGCCACGTCGCGTTTCCGACCAGCCCACCGC
>CAUPYO010000363.1:0-2748 GCA_963515565.1 uncultured Microbacterium sp. | reverse complement strand
CTTGTGGACGTACGACTGATGGCCGGTGTCGAAGACGAACGGATCGTTCGGAGAGTCGAAGACACGGTGGAGCGCGATCGTGAGCTCGACGACCCCGAGGTTGGGTCCGAGGTGGCCGCCGGTGCGAGCGACGTTCTCGACGAGGAAGTCGCGGATCTCCTGAGCGAGCTGGCTCAATTGCTCGGCCGACAGGGAGTCCAGGTCCCGCGGACCGGTGATCGATGCGAGCAGACTCATCCCCCGAGTCTACGTCGCGCACCGGCGAACGCCCCGGCATCCGCGTCCCCTTGCGAGGACCGATGCCGGGGCGTTATACGCGCGCTCAGACGAGCGAACGCAGCACGTACTGCAGGATGCCGCCGTTGCGGTAGTAGTCGGCTTCACCGGGCGTATCGATGCGCACCTTGGCGTCGAAGACGACCGTCTCCTTGCCCTCCGGCGAGAACTCGCTGGGAGCGGCGGTGACCTTCACGGTCTTCGGTGTGACGCCCTGGTTGAGCTGCTCCAGGCCTTCGATCGAGACGATCTCGGTGCCGTCGAGTCCCAGCGTCTTCCAGCTCTGACCTTCGGGGAACTGCAGGGGGACGACGCCCATGCCGATGAGGTTCGAGCGGTGGATACGCTCGAAGCTCTCGGTGATGACGGCCTTCACGCCCAGCAGCGAGGTGCCTTTGGCCGCCCAGTCACGCGACGAGCCCGAGCCGTACTCCTTGCCGCCGAACACGACCAGCGGCGTGCCCTGGGCGCGGTAGTTCTCGCAGGCATCGAAGATGTACGACTGCGGGCCGCCCTCCTGGGTGAAGTCGCGCGTGTAGCCGCCTTCCACGATCTGGCCGTCGTTGACGGCGGCCACCAGTTCGTTCTTGAGGCGGATGTTCGCGAACGTACCGCGGATCATGATCTCGTGGTTGCCGCGGCGCGAGCCGTAGGAGTTGAAGTCCTTCTGCGCGACGCCGTGCTCGGTCAGGTACTGCGCGGCCGGGGTGCCGGCCTTGATGTTTCCTGCCGGCGAGATGTGGTCGGTGGTGACCGAGTCGCCGAGCGCAGCCATCACGCGAGCGCCGTGGATGTCGCTGACCGGCGTGAGGTCCATCGACATGCCCTCGAAGTAGGGCGCCTTGCGGACATACGTCGAATCGGCATCCCAGTCGAAGACCGGTCCGGTGGGCGTCGGCAGGTTCTTCCAGCGCTCGTCACCGTCGAACACGGTGGCGTACTGGGTGATGAACTGGTCGCGCGAGATCGACGAGTCGATGACCTCCTGCACCTCATCCGGCGAGGGCCAGATGTCCTTGAGGAACACGTCGTTGCCGTCGGAGTCCTTGCCGAGGGCGTCGGTCTCGAAGTCGAAGTGCATCGAGCCGGCCAGGGCATACGCGACGACGAGCGGCGGCGACGCGAGGTAGTTCATCTTCACGTCGGGGCTGATGCGACCCTCGAAGTTGCGGTTGCCCGAGAGCACCGCGGTGACGGCCAGGTCGTTCTCGTTGATCGCCGCCGAGACCTCTTCGATGAGCGGTCCAGAGTTACCGATGCAGATGGTGCAGCCGTAGCCGACGGTGTAGAACCCGAGGCCCTCGAGGTCCTTGTCGAGGCCGGACTTCTCGTAGTAGTCGGTCACGACCTTCGAGCCGGGGCCGAGCGTCGTCTTCACCCACGGCTTCTGCTTCAGGCCCTTGTTGCGCGCCTTGCGGGCGAGCAGGCCCGCCGCGATCATCACCGACGGGTTCGACGTGTTGGTGCACGATGTGATCGCCGCCAGCGTCACCGCGCCGTTGTCCAGGAGGTACGAGTCGCCGGCGGGCGAGGTCACCGCAACGGGGTTGGATGCCGCTGCCGGAGCGCCGCTGGAGATGTGCACCTCGCGCGTCTCCGGTTCTTCGTCGCCGGGAGCCGCGCCCGGGTCGGATGCGGGGAAGGAGTGCTTCGACTCGAGGTCGACGATCGAGTTCGACACCGACGGCGTCGTGTAGTTGACGATGTCCTTCTCGAACTGCGACTTGGCCTCGCTCAGCAGGATGCGGTCCTGGGGGCGCTTGGGGCCGGCGATCGAGGGGACGACCGTCGACAGGTCGAGTTCCATGTACTCGCTGAACACCGGCTCGATGTCGGCATCGTGCCAGAGCTTCTGCTCCTTGGCGTAGGCCTCGACGAGCGCGACGGTCTGATCGTCGCGACCGGTCAGGCGCAGGTAGTCGATCGTCACGTCGTCGATCGGGAAGATCGCGGCGGTGGAGCCGAACTCCGGGCTCATGTTGCCGATCGTGGCGCGGTTGGCGAGGGGCACCGAGGCGACGCCCGCGCCGTAGAACTCGACGAACTTGCCGACGACGCCGTGCCTCCGCAGCATGTCGGTGATCGTCAGCACCACGTCGGTGGCCGTCACGCCGGCGGGGATCTCGCCGGTGAGCTTGAAGCCGACCACGCGCGGGATCAGCATCGACACGGGCTGGCCGAGCATGGCCGCCTCGGCCTCGATGCCGCCGACGCCCCATCCGAGCACGCCCAGACCATTGACCATGGTGGTGTGCGAGTCGGTGCCCACACAGGTGTCGGGGTACGCCCGCAGCACGCCGTCGCGGCCGGTGCGGTCGTAGATCACCTTGGCGAGGTGCTCAATGTTGACCTGGTGCACGATGCCGGTGCCCGGCGGGACGACCTTGAAGTCGTCGAAGGCCGTCTGGCCCCAACGCAGGAACTGGTACCGCTCGCCGTTGCGCTCGTACTCGATCTCGACGTTGCGCTCGA
>CAUPYO010000362.1:0-2766 GCA_963515565.1 uncultured Microbacterium sp. | reverse complement strand
GCGTTCGGCTCTGCTCCCGCGAAGGCGCTCGGTCAGCGCCTGACGCTGGGCCGGGGTCATCACCCCGACGGTCACCGTGACCGCCGAGATGCCCGGAGCGCCCCCCGCGGCGGCGCGCACCTCTCGTTCGATGCGCTGCGCGGCGGGACAGCCCACGATCGTCAGCGCGATCTCGACGACCGCATGGTCGTCGGTCACCTGCACATCGCGGATCATGTCGAGCTCGGCGAGGGGACGCCGCAGCTCCGGGTCGATCACGGCGCCGACGGCGCGACGAACGGCGTCGCGGCGCGCGTCGGCCTGCCCTCCGGATGCCGCCATCACGAGGGGTCGGCGGGGGTGCGCGTGCCCGACGCCGCGTCACGGGAGTCTTCGAGCGACTCCAGCAGCGCCTTCAGCTCCTGCCGCAGGACCTCACGGGTCACCACGTGCTCGGAGACGTCGGTCATCGCCATGCGGAGCGCCACGACCTCCCGTGCCAGGTACTCCGTGTCGGCGAGGTTGCGCTCGGCGCGCTGACGGTCCTGTTCGATCTGCACGCGGTCGCGGTCGTCCTGACGGTTCTGCGCGAGCAGGATCAGCGGCGCGGCGTACGACGCCTGCAGCGAGAGGATGAGCGTCAGCAGGGTGAAGTTGTTCTCGGCCGCATCGAACTGCAGATCGCGCGGCATCGCCGTGTTCCACCACAGCCAGACGACGACGAACACCGTCATCCCGATGAGGAACCCTGAGGTGCCCATCGCCCGGGCGAACGACTCCGAGAAACGTCCGAAGCGGTCTTGAGATGGCTGCGGGGCACGGTTGAGCATGCCGGCGCGGCCGCGGGGCGCGTCGAGGGAGAACCGGCCGCGATCCTTGGCCATCAGAACCTCCTCCGCGCGGGCGCTACCTGCGATGAGGCCACAACGGGTTCCTGGTCACCGTCGTGGGAGCGCCAGTCTTCGGGCAGCAGATAGTCGAGCACGTCGTCGACGCTGACCGCGCCGACCAAGCGGCGGGCCTGGTCGACCACGGGCAACGAGACGAGGTTGTAGCTCGCCAGCAGGCGCGCGACTTCGGCGGCGGATGCGGTCGCCGTCACCGGCTCGAGCGTGTCGTCGATGATCGCGCCGAGCCGCTCGTGCGGGGGATAGCGCAGCATCCGCTGGAAGTGCACGGTGCCGAGCAGTCGACCGGTGGGCGTCTCGTAGGGCGGCAGCGTCACGAAGACCGCGGCGGCCAGCGCCGGGTGCAGCTCGTGACGGCGAATGAGCGCCAGCGCCTCGGCGACGGTGGCGTCGGCCGAGAGCACGATCGGCTCGCTGGTCATCAGACCGCCGGCGGTGTCGGGCCCGTACTTCAGCAGGGCGCGGACGTCTTCGGCTTCCTCGGGCTCCATGAGCTCGAGGAGCTCTTCACGCTGGTCTTCGGGCAGCTGAGCGAGCACATCGGCCGCGTCGTCGGGCTCCATCTGGTCGAGGATGTCGGCGGCGCGTTCATCGCCGAGGGCCTCGAGGATGTGCACCTGGTCGTCTTCGGGCATCTCTTCGAGGGCGTCCGCGAGGCGGTCGTCCGAGAGCTCTTCGGCGACTTCGAGCAGGCGCTCGTCCGGAAGGTCGAGGAGGGTGTTGGCCAGGTCGGCGGCCTTCAATTCGGAGAAGGTCGCGACGAGCTGCTCGGCGGACTGCGCCTCGCCGGGTACCGCCTGCTCACGCACATCGTTCCAGGTCGCAAAGGTCGTCGGGCCCTTGGCGAAGGGGGAAGCGCTGGTCTTGGGCTTGCGCAGGAAGAGCTGTCCGATGTCCCACTCGCCGAGGCGATTGCGTTCGATGGCGGCGTCTTCGATGACGGCGTGTCCGGAACCGTCGGTGAAGTACACCTTGCGACCGAGCAGTTCGCTCATCACGCGCACTTCACCGCCGCGCTGCTGGAAGCGACGCACGTTGATGAGACCGGTGGTGATGACCTGTCCGGACTGGATCGAGGTCACTCTGCCGATGGAGAGGAACACGTGTCGACGGCCCGGGATCTCGACGACCAGACCGACAACGCGGGGCGGGTCGTCTTTTCGATAGATGATGACGACGTCACGGACTTTGCCGAGCCGGTCGCCCGCGGGGTCGAAGACGGTGCAGCCCACCAGGCGTGCCACGAAAACCCTCTGCGTACTCACCCGACCAGCGTAGTCCGCTGATGTGGATGCTCCGAGCGGCGCACAGGCGGATGCACAGGGTCTGCGTGTCAAAATGGATTCGTGAGCATGTTGGGCGGAATTCCCCAGGAACAGGGCGAGAAGATCGCCGACTACGCGACGTATCCGGCGGCACAGAAGGCGGTCTCGCAGCTCGTGGAAGCCGACGTGCCGGCTCGCGACATCGCCATCGTCGGCCACGGACTGCGATCGGTCGAAACCGTCACGGGACGCCTCGGTTACGCCGCCGCGGCGCGTTCCGGCGCGATCAACGGCATCCTGCTGGGGCTGCTCTTCTCCGCGATCTTCGTGCTCGGCACCCCGAACGCGGCCATTCAGCTGTTCGTGGGGGTGATGCTGGTCGGCATCGCGCTGGGCATGCTGATGAGCATCATCACGTACTCCATCGTCCGCCGTCGCCGCGACTACACGTCCGTGACCCAGGTGCTCGCAGATCGGTACGAGGTCACCGTGCTTCCGCGCAGCATCCACCGCGCGCGCGAGGTGGTCGGCCGCACGGTCGCGCCGGCAGCACCGCGCCACGCGCCGGTCGAGCACCAGCCGACACCGTCGACGGCACCCGCACCCGTCGCTGC
>CAUPYO010000361.1:0-2786 GCA_963515565.1 uncultured Microbacterium sp. | reverse complement strand
CCCTCGCGGTCCGTAGCGCGGGGCCCGCTCCACCCGGCCGGCTTCGGCGAGATGCCCCAGGTAGCGCCGGGCAGCGACGCGCGTCATGCCGAGGACGTCGGCCGTTTCGGTGGCCGACAGCGGTCCGCGTGAGCGGACGGCATCCGACACCCGCGCCAGAGAGTCGGGGGAGAGGCCCTTCGGTAGCTCCACATGTCCGCTCGGCCGCAGAGCGCCGAGCATGGCATCGATCTCGGATTGGGTGGCGGCGCCCGTCGCGGCGTGCGCGCGCTCGCGGTAGCCGCGGTACTGCTCGAGCCGGTCGCGGAAGGTGGCGAAGGTGAACGGCTTGATGAGGTACTGAGCGGTGCCCAGCGCCACCGCCTGCCGCACGACCTCGGCGTCGCGGACGGACGTGATCGCGATGACGTCGACATCCGCCGCACGGGCCCGCACATGCCGGAGCACATCCAGGCCGGTCCCGTCAGGCATGGTCATATCCAGCAGCACCAGGTCGATGCGGGCCCGTTCCGGAGCGTCGAGGATCGCGGCGACGGCCGCGCGGGCGCCCGCGCACTCGGCGACGACCGTGAACCCCGGCACGCGTTCCACGTAGGAGCGGTGCAGTTCGAGTGTGAGCGCCTCGTCATCCACGAGGAGCACGCCGATCATGATCGCTCCGTCGGGAGGACGACGCGAAAAGTGGTCGGCGACAGGTCCACGGCGATCGTTCCGCCGATCTCGTCGACGACCGCGCGCACGAGGGCGAGCCCCACCCCCCGCCCCTCCACGCCCGCCGGCTTGGTGGAAAACCCCCGGTCGAACATCCGCTCGCGGGTGTGCTCGTCGAGGCCGGCACCCGAATCGGTCACGGTGAGCAGCAGTTCGTCTTCGGCGGTTCGGGCCATCTGCACCCGCACCCAGCGGGGTTCGTCGCCGCTCGTCGCCGCATCGAGCGCATTGTCGATCAGGTTACCTACGACCGCCACCGCATCGATCGGAGTCAACAGCGAGCGTGGGGCGTCGGGCGCGATGTCGGCGGTCCATTCGATGCCGCGTTCCATCGCCTGCGACGCCTTGCCCAGCAGCAGCGCACCCACGGTCGGGTCGCCCTCGGTGCGTGCTGTGACCTGGTCGACGAGCGCCTGACTCTGGCGAGCCGAATCGGTGAGGATGGCCACCGCGTCGTCGGTGCGACCGAGCTCTATGAGCGCGACGGCGGCGTGCATGCGGTTGCCGTGCTCGTGGGTCTGCGCCCGCAGAGCATCGCCGAGGGTGCGCATCGACTCCGCCGAAGCGAGCGCATCGCGGATCGCGCCGGCGGGCAGATCGCCGGCCACGCTGCGCGTGACCCGCCGCGCGACGATGGCGCCGGCCAATCCCGCCCCCACGAGAGCGATGCCGACGCCCGCCACGACGAGCAGCCGCGGCAAGACCTGGGCGGTGACCGTGCGGATGGTCACTCCGACCGATACCCAGCCCACGAGCTGCCCGCCCGACATCACCGGCACGATCGTGCGCAGCGACGGGCCCAGGGTGCCGGTGAACTCCTCGGTCAGCGGCTGCGGGGATGGCGGGATCGTGCCGAGGTAGTGCTGGCCGATCTGTTCTGGATCGCGATGGGTCACCCGGATGCCGTTGGCATCCATGACCGTCACGAAGTCGACCCCCGCACCCGACATGACCTCCACCGCGAGCGGCTGGAGTGCGCGCGACGCGGCGGCGTCGTCGCCCGCCATCAGTGCGGCGGACACTTCGGGAAGCCCGGCGAGCGCCCCGCCGACCGCCTGGGTCACGCGCTCCGCCTCGGCGCGCGCCGTGCGCTGAGCCTCCCACACCAACAGGCCGGCGGTGATCAGAGCGAGCACAAGGGCGGCTCCCGCCAGCCAGAGGAAGAGCCGGGACGCGGCGCTGCGTCCGAACTTCCGGGTCATCGTGCCCCCCCCCCCGACGGTGAATGGCGTGACAGGTCGCCGTGTCCGGGACCAATACGACCACAAGTGAAGCATGCGCGTCGTCGAGGCGCACTCTGGGCCTGTTGCCACCAGCGTCGGCGGCACCCGAACAACGACCGTTCACACCTGGAGGCAGGCATGGCCCTCACGACATCCTTCAAACTCCCCGGCTACAACTGGCGCCGCGGCAAGAGCTCCTGGGACAAACACACCTGGCTGTACGTGTCGGTGATCATCGCCGTGGTCCTCGGCGCGGTCGTCGGACTGATCTGGCCCGACGTGGCGAAGGGACTCGAACCCCTCGGCAAGACGTTCGTCAATCTCATCAAGATGATGATCGCGCCCATCATCTTCTGCACGATCGTGGTCGGGGTCGGATCCATCGCGAAAGCCGCCACGGTGGGCAAGATCGGCGGACTGGCGCTCGGCTACTTCATGGTCATGACGACCTTCGCCCTGTTCATCGGCCTCATCGTCGGCAACGTCATCCACCCCGGCACCGGGCTGGACATGTCCACCGCCACCTACGACACCTCGAACCTCAAAGCCACCTCCACCGTGGACTTCCTGATGGGCATCATCCCCACGACGTTCTTCTCCGCGTTCACCGGCGAGAGTGTGCTGCAGGTGCTCTTCATCGCTCTGCTGGTGGGCTTCGCGCTCCAGGGCCTCGGCAAGAAGGGCGAGCCGATCATGTTCGCCGTCAAGCAGCTGCAGGGCCTCGTGTTCCGCATCCTCGGCATGATCCTCTGGCTAGCCCCGATCGGTGCGTTCGGTGCCATCGCGGCCGTGGTCGGAAAGACCGGCTTCGCCGCCATCGTGAGTCTCGGCATCCTGATGATCGCCTTCTAC
>CAUPYO010000360.1:0-2799 GCA_963515565.1 uncultured Microbacterium sp. | reverse complement strand
ACCGGGCAGCAGGTGGCCGGCGACGCGCAGTCTGCCCTCGCTGGGATCGATGCGTCCGGCGACGGTGAGCACGAACGCGCGTCCGCCGCGGGGGTCGGATGTCGTGACCAGCAGGGTGCCGCCCTGTGCGAGGCGAACGGTCGCGCCGCGGAACAGATCGACCTCGCCGATGCCGGCGCCGCCGGAGACGCGCACGCCGAGGTCGTCGGCGGCAAGTGCGCCGTCGTAGTCGGGCTCGGGCCACGACCTCAGAGCGATCTCGCGCTCGACGGCCTCGCCCTCGATGTCGAAGTGCGGGAGCAGGCGGTCGAGCCACTTCGGCATCCACCACGCCTTGTCGCCGAGGAGGGCCATGATCGCCGGCCCCAGGGTCATGCGGACGAGGAAGGCGTCGACGGCGATGCCGACGGCCAGCCCGAGGGCGATGGGCTTGATCGCGGTGTCGCCCTCGGGAACGAAGGCGGCGAAGACCGCGAACATGATGACCGCGGCAGCGCTCACGACGCGTGCCGAGGCCGTGAAGCCGCTGCGCACGGCCGCGACCGCGGTCTCGCGTCCGGCACGTCCGCCGCGCGCCCGCCGGGCGTGGACGAAGTCTTCGCGCATGCGCGAGACGAGGAACACCTCGTAGTCCATGGCCAGCCCGAACAGCACGCCCATCAGGATGATCGGCATGAACGAGATCACCGGGCCGGTGCGTGCGACGTGCAGGGCGTCGGCGAGCCATCCCCACTCGAATACCGCCGCGACCACGCCGAAGGCGGCGAGGATCGACAACAAGTAGCCGAGCGTGGCCTTCAGGGGCACCCAGATCGAGCGGAACACGATCATGAGCAGCACGAACGACAGCCCGACCACGAACAGTCCGAACGGCAGCAGGGCCGCGCCCAGGCGATCGGAGATATCGATCGCGATGGCGGTGAAGCCGGTGACCTTCAGATCGATGCCGTACTTCGACAGCCACTCGTCGTGGTGGGCGCGCAACTCGCGAACGAGCTGCGCGGTCTCCGGCGAATCGGGCGCCGTCGTCGGCACGATCTGCACGAGCCCCGTGTCGGCTGTCTGGTTCGGCGTCGCCAGAGCGACCTCCTTGACACCGGGGATCTTCTCGACGTCGGCCTTGAGGTCGGCCATCAGCTTCAGGGGATCGGTGGAAGTGACGATGGTGCCCGTGAGGATCAGGGGGCCGTTCGAGCCCGGACCGAAGTGCTCGGCCGTCAGGTCGTAGGCCTGACGCGCCTGGCTGGAGGTGGGCTGCATTCCGGCGTTCGGCAGTGCCAGCTGCAGGCTGGCGGCGGGGATCGCGACGATGCCGAGCGTGATGATGACGGCCAGCGTCGTGACCACCGGATGCCGCGTGACGAGCATCACCCATCGATTGGTCTTCGTCGAGGCCACCGGCACGGTCGCATCGGTGTCGCCGGCGCCATCCGTCCCCCGCGCCGCATCGGCGGCGGCCGCGCGCGACCGGCGGCGACCGACGGCGGCGCCCCGCTTCAGCCGCGGCTTCCATCCGGCGACCCGCTCCTTGGCGAAACCGAGAAGGGCGGGAGTCAGCGTCACAGCGACGCAGACGGCGACGGCCACCGCCCCGGCGGCGGCGATACCCATCGTCGTGAGGAAGGGGATGCCGGCGAAGCCCAGTCCGATGAGCGCGATGAGCACGGTGACGCCGGCGAACAGCACGGCCGAGCCGGCGTTGCCGGTCGCCCGCGCCGCGGACTCCTCGGGAGGCATCCCCGCGCGCACTTGGTCTTGATGTCGGGCGACGATGAACAGCGCGTAGTCGATGCCGACGGCGAGGCCCAGCATGATCGCGAGCATCGGGGGGGTCGACGACACGGCGGCGAACGCGGTCGCCGCAGAGATGAGCGGGATGGAGAGGATCACGCCGATGAGGGCACTCACCAAGGGGAACCAGGCGACCGCGAGCGAGCGGAAGGTCACGATGAGCACGAACAGGGCGACCAGCACACCCACGACCTCGACGAGCGAGAGGCCGGGCAGCGACGTCGAGAAGAGGTCACCGCCGACCACCACCTGCGATCCGGCCGGCAGGGCTGCGCCGAGGGTGGTGGCCTCGTCCTGGAGGCTGGTCTTGGTAGCGGCGGGCACCTCCGTGCTGGTGCCCTTGAACTGCAGGCGCAGCAGCGCGGCCTGACCGTCATCGCTCACCATGCCCGACACCATCTTGCTGAAGGGATCGGTGACGGCGAGCACGCCGTCCAGCCCTTCGAGCGTCGTGATGGCGGAGGCGATCTGGTCGGTGTAGGGCTCCTGGTCGACCCGCGCCCCGGGCGCGGCGACGATGACGTACTGCGCGCTCGTGCCGCTGGCCTGCGGGAATGTGCGGTTGAGCAGCTCGATTCCCTCCTGACCCTCGGTGCCGGGGATCGTGAAGGCGTTGTCGAAGCCCTTGATCGCGCCGGTGGCGATGCCCACGCCCACCGAGCCTCCGACGACGGCGAACAGCAGCAGCCACGACGTAAGGACGCGCCACGAGTGGCGGTACGACCAGCGGCCGAGCGAGTACAGGAGAGTGGACACGGGTGCTCCGGTTCAGGCGATTTGGGAATTGACGGATGAGGACGTTCCGATACACCGCTGTATCCGATACACAGATGTATCCTAAGAGCAGAAGTGGTCGCAATCCTGAACAGTGGATGTGAAACTGAGGGCCGGTGAAAACTGCTGGCTCCTCACCGAGGAAGGGAGGGCATGATGACGGACGTCGCCGAGCGCACCGACGGTAACCGCCCGCCCAGTCAGCGCCGTGAGCAGACGCGGGCACGCCTGCTC
>CAUPYO010000359.1:0-2805 GCA_963515565.1 uncultured Microbacterium sp. | reverse complement strand
AGCGACTTCAGGGCGACTTCGTGGATGGCGACGAACTGCGCGAGGCGTAGCGGGTCGTGCAGCGCCAGATCGAGGATCCACCGCCGGATGCCTTCGCCCAGCTCGCGCCGCGTCTGCTCCAGGGCGTCGTCGTCGACGAGCGACTCCCTGCTGGCGGTGGGATGCAGCCCGCCGGAGTCGATCACCGCGCGGGCGAAGAACGCCCAGGACGGGAGGATGTCGTCGGCGCGCTCGGTGAGCAGCATCCGCCGCAGGTACACCCGCGTGCTCTGCCGTGCCGCGGGCGGGGGAGCGTAGGGCAGCACGTAGGCGACGCCGCGGGTCTGCGTGCCCGGCACGGCGAGCGAGATGACATCCAGGGGTTCGGCGCCGATGAGGGTGCGCCCGTAGCTCAACTGGGTCTCGCGATCGTCGGAGAGGAAGGGCGGCGCGGTGGTGACCGTGCTCTCTGAGCCGCCGGGGAGGTCGACGACGATCGTGGTCGGCAGATACGCGGCGAACATCTCGGCGAGTTCGAGCACGGTCGGCGTGCTCACGAGGGTCTTCGTCTCCGCCCGCGGCACGAGGTGGACACTCGTGCCCACGGGCAGATCCTCGGCGCCGGGGGCCACCGTGAAGGTCCCGTCGGCGCGTCCGACCCACTCCACCGGCGGCGCGCCCGCAGCGCTGCGCGAGCGGATCACGATCGTGTCGCACACCATGAAGCACGACAGCATCCCGATGCCGAACTGGCCCAGATAGTCGCTGCGGGGCAGGTCGAAGATGTCGCGCTTGGAGCTGTGGCCGACGGTGGCGAGCATGTCGGCCACCTCCTCGGCGCTCAGTCCGATGCCGTCGTCGCGGATGACGAACTCGTCGGATGCCGCACTCACCGGTGTGATGCGCACGCGTCCGCCGCTGCCGTCGAGCGCGCGTCGGGCTGCGATCGCGTCGACGGCGTTCTGCAGCAGCTCTCGGAGGTAGACCCGCGGTCCGGAGTAGATATGCCGGCTGAGCAGGTCGATCACTCCGCGCAGGTCGACCTGGAACTGGTGGGCGGCAGCGCTCTCGTTCAGCATCGCTCCTCGGTTGTCGCAGTGGGTGGCAGCTTCCAGGCTATTCGACGTTTTGTCCGGCGAAGGGGGTGGTGCGCCGGGTCGGCGATGACCAGGATGAGGTCATGGACACCTCGGATGCGGTCAGCTTCCTCGATGACCGTCAGTGCTGGCAACGTCTGGCCGAACAGGAACTGGGCCGGCTGGTCACCCACGTCGGCAGCGTTCTGGACATCTTTCCCGTCAACTACGTCGTCGACGGCGACAGCATCGTGTTCCGCACCGCGGAGGGCAGCAAGCTCACCGAGCTGACGATCAATGACGATGTGCTTTTCGAGGTCGACGAGTACACCGACACCGACGCGTGGAGCGTTGTGCTGCGCGGACACGCTCACCGCCTCACCACCACCGAAGAGGTGCACGCCGCCGACCAGCTCGAGCTGCGTCCGTGGATTCCGACGGTCAAGTACAACTACGTGCGCGTGCGCGCGGCATCGCTGTCCGGGCGGGATTTCCGACGTGGTCCGGAGCCCGAGCGCTACGGGGTCCAGCAGTACTGACGGTTCGCGCGGTCAGATGGCATGACGTACACTGGACAGTGCAGTTGAAATCTGCATTCTTTTGCCGTGCCCGCGTGACTGTCGTGTGGAGCTTGTGCGGAAGGGGCGGATTTCACCCGGGATCTCACGATCTCTAGGGCGGTAGCTCAATTGGCAGAGCAGCGGTCTCCAAAACCGCAGGTTGCAGGTTCGATTCCTGTCCGCCCTGCGCGTCAGCGATCAGCTGACACAGCAGGCGCGCCGGTTCACACCGGCGTGGAAAGCAAGTCCGAGCACGTCACACGGGTGGGGTACATGGTCCAGGAAGAGGCGCACGGCGAGGTCGTCGCAGCAGGCGGCACGCCCCGTGAGAAGAAGCTCAACTTCTTCCAGCGGATTGCGCTCTTCCTGCGCCAGGTCTTCGGCGAACTCCGCAAGGTGGTCACGCCGACCCGCCAGGAGCTGCTGAAGTTCACGGGTGTGGTTCTCGGTTTCGTCATCGTCATGATGGCGGTCGTGTACAGCCTCGACTTGCTCTTCACCTGGGTGGTGCAGGTCGTCTTCGGCGTGCCGAGCTGATCCAGCCGACGCCAGAGCTGTCACCGCACGACCCCCGAGGGAAGAGGACCTACGTGTCTGAGAAGTACACCGACGACGCCGACTGGGCCACCGCCGCCGAGCAGTCCAGTGAGGACGACGAGGCGCAGGAAGGCAACATCCTGGCCGCCGAGCAGGAGGCCTCTGCGCCCGCCGAACACCTCGCCGTGCATGTCGTCGACGAGGATGCCGTGGACGACGGCGAGTACGAAGACATCGACATCGACGACCCGGAGGCAGACGCCATCGTGAACGACGCACTCGAAATCGACCAGGCCGCCGAGGCCGAGGCTGCCGCCGAGGTGCTCACCGACGCGCTCGCCGAAGAAGAGGCCGAAGCTGCCGCGCAGGCCGCCGACGAGGTCGCCCCGTACGACGGTCCCGATGTCAACGGAGAGCCTGACGCTCCCGTGCTCGATGAGGATGCCGACGCCACGCCCGAGGACCCCTACGAGGCGTTCCGCGCCGAGCTGCGGTCGCTTCCCGGCAAGTGGTTCGTCATCCACTCGTACGCCGGCTTCGAGCGCAAGGTCAAGGCCAACATCGAGCAGCGCAAGAACTCGCTCGAGGTCGAAGACGACATCTACCAGGTCGAGGTCCCGATGGAGGACGTCGTCGAGATCAAGAACGGCCAG
>CAUPYO010000358.1:0-2817 GCA_963515565.1 uncultured Microbacterium sp. | reverse complement strand
CCGCCTACGCCGTCACTCCGGCCGTCGCCGGCACGGGATTGGACCTGGATGCCATCGCGTCGGCGCTTCACGACGCCTTCGCCTCGGGAACCGGCACCGTCACGGCACCGACCACCACGGCGCCCGTCTCGGCACCCGCCACCACGGAGAAGGCGCAGTCCACGGCCGACCAGCTGAACGCGATGCTGCAGTCCATCGGCTTCTACGTCGGCGAAGAGCGCACGGTGACCGTCGACGCGGCGACGGCGGCCTCGTGGCTCACCGTGACCGGCGACGCCTCCGGCGGCTTCACGATCTCTGCTGACAGCGCCAAGATCCAGGCGACTGTCGCGGGCCTGCCCGCTCTGGTGAACCGGCCGCCCTCCAATGGCACCGTCATCACCAATTCGGATGGCACTGTGCTCGACACCAGTACGCCCGGCGCCGACGGACGCACGCTCGGCGATACGAGTGCCGTCGCGAAGGAGTTCGCCGCTCAGCTCAGTGCCGGCAAGGCCGCGTTCGTACTGCCGGTCACCTTGACTCCGGCATCCACCGTCACTCTGCAGCGGCTTCTGGAAGTCAGCCTCGGCGAGCAGATGCTGTACCTCAAGGAGAACGGCGCCGTCGTCGATTCGTGGCCGATCTCGAGCGGTGTCGCAGCGTCGCCGACCTACACCGGCCACTTCCGTATCAACAGCCACATCCGCTCGCAGACGATGACCAGCACCGACCCGAACAACCCGTACTGGAACTATGACGTTCCCAACGTCGAGTGGGTCATGTACTTCAACGGCGACGAGGCCTTCCACGGCGTGTACTGGCACGACAACTTCGGCACGCCGCAGAGTCATGGCTGCGTCGGCATGCCGAACTACCGCGCCAAGCAGATCTACGACTGGTCGCCGTCCGGGGTCGACGTCTGGGTGCACGACTGACGAGTCGCCCTTTTCGCCTCGCTGCGTTCGCTCAACGGCCACCGAACACCGCACAACGAGAACGGCCCGGGGAACACCCGGGCCGTTCTCGTTGCGGTCTCCCGATCAGAGCGCGTCGATCACCGCGTTGAGCGTGGCCGAGGGGCGCATGACCGCGGTCACCTTGGCGGCATCGGGGTGGTAGTAGCCGCCGATGTCGACCGGCTGTCCCTGCACCGCGTTCAACTCGGCGACGATGTCCTGCTCAGCGGCGGCCAGCTTGTCGGCGATCGGCGAGAACGCGGCGGCCAACTCGGCATCCGCGCTCTGGCGAGCCAGCTCCTGGGCCCAGTAGAGGCCGAGGTAGAAGTGGCTGCCGCGGTTGTCGATCGTGCCGAGCGAGCGCCCCGGCGAGCGATCCTCTTCGAGGAAGGTACCGGTCGCGGCATCCAGGGTGTCGGCGAGGATCTTCGCCTTGCCGTTGCCGGTGAACTCGGCGAGATGCTCGAAGGATGCCGCCAGCGCGAAGAACTCGCCGAGCGAATCCCACCGCAGGTAGTCCTCCTCCAGCAACTGCTGCACGTGCTTGGGCGCGGAGCCGCCGGCGCCGGTCTCGAACAGACCGCCGCCCGCGAGCAGCGGAACGATCGAGAGCATCTTGGCCGACGTTCCAACCTCGAGGATCGGGAACAGATCGGTGAGGTAGTCGCGCAGCACGTTGCCGGTGACCGAGATCGTGTCCTCACCCTTGCGCAGGCGCGCGAGCGTGTAGCGCGTCGCCTCCTCGGGAGGCAGGATCACGATCGTGATGTCGCCGGTGTCGAGGGTGGCCAACGCCTGGTGCACCTTGCCGATGAGCTGCGCGTCGTGCGCGCGGTTGACGTCGAGCCAGAACACGGCCGGAACCCCCGTGGCACGCGCCCGCGAGACGGCCAGGCGCACCCAGTCCATGATCGCGATGTGCTTGGCCTGGGTCGCGCGCCAGATGTCGCCCTTTTCGACGTGGTGCTCGATGAGCACCGTGCCGGCCGCGTCGAGCACCTCGACGACACCGTCGGCGGGGATCTCGAAGGTCTTGTCGTGGCTGCCGTACTCTTCGGCGGCCTGCGCCATGAGACCGACGTTCGGCACCGTGCCGATGGTCGCGGGGTCGAGCGGTCCGTGGGCGATGACGTCGTCGATGACCGCCTGGTACACGCCCGCGTACGACGAGTCGGGGATGACGGCGATGGTGTCGTCTTCTGCGCCGTCGACACCCCACAGCTTGCCGCCGTTGCGCACCAGCGCCGGCATCGAGGCGTCGACGATCACGTCGGAGGGCACGTGCAGGTTGGTGATGCCCTTGTCGCTGTTCACGTAGCTGAGCCGCGGGCCGGTCTCGAGGTCCTGGGCGATGCGGGCCGAGATCGCCTCGCCGTCGGCGAGGTCGCCGAGCCCGGCGAGGATCGAGCCCAGACCGTTGTTGCCGTTGAGTCCAGCCGCGACGAGCTGCTCGCCGTAGGTGTCGAAGACGTCGGCGAAGAATGCACGGACGACGTGCCCGAAGATGATCGGGTCGCTGACCTTCATCATCGTGGCCTTCAGGTGCACCGAGTACAGGACGTTCTCGGCCTTGGCTTGGGCGAGCGTGTCGGCGAGGAAGGCGTCGAGCGCCTTCGCCGACAGGAACGTGGCGTCGACGACCTCGCGCGGAAGGACCTTCAGCCCCTCCTTGAGCACGGTGACGGTGCCGTCGGTGGCCGTGTGGCGGATGCTGAGGACGTCGTCGTGCGCGGCGATCCAGCTCTTCTCGTTGCTCTTGAAGTCGTCGTGACCCATCGTGGCGACGCGCGTCTTGGACCCGGCGGCGAACGCCTTGTTGCGATGGGGGTGCTTCTTCGCGTAGTTCTTCACCGCGAGCGGGGCGCGTCGGTCGCTGTTG
>CAUPYO010000357.1:0-2825 GCA_963515565.1 uncultured Microbacterium sp. | reverse complement strand
GGTCAACACCTCCCAGCAGGTCGGCGGCTCGATCGGCACGGCCCTGCTGAACACCCTGGCCGCCACCGCCGCGACCGACTTCGTGACGTCGCACGCTCCGACGACACCACAAGTGCTGGCGGATGCCGCCATCCACAGTTACGCCACGGCGTACGCCTGGGGCGCCGGAGCGTTCGCCCTCGGCGCTGTGGTCGCCGCGGTGACGTTCCGCCGAAAGGGGAAGCCGTCGGCGGACCGAGCGGCGGCAGCGGGAGCGGTCGACGCCGCGGGGGAGCCGGTGCTCGCGCACTGACCCTCGGGATGTCAGCGCCCCAGTCGCTTCGCGAGCAGCTTGTCTTCGTCGCCGCGCACAGGAGAGTCAGTGGCGATGAGGTGGCCGCGCGAGGCGCGGTACGTGTCGACGATCGTCCCGATCGACAGAGCCAGGGTGATGCCCCAGCTCAGCCACGCGAGTGCCTGGCGCCACGTGAACGGCACGTCGCCACGAAGACCGCGCAACAGCGCGACGCCGCTGGTGACGGCCGAGATGATCCCGGTCCCGAACAGGTACTTGCGCATGCCACCACGTTAGCCTGGAAGCAGACCTGCCGAGAGGAGCCGCGTGAGCGACCCGAAAACCGAGGCCGATGTGATCGTCGTGTCGAACCGTCTCCCCGTCGACCACGACGAGAACGCGGAAGGGGGCTGGCGGCGCTCACCCGGAGGCCTCGTGGCTGCGCTCGAGCCCGTTCTGCAAAAGACGGGCGGTGCGTGGGTCGGGTGGCCGGGAACGGCGGGCATCGAGCTGGACCCCTTCGAATTCGACGGCATGGCGCTGGTTCCTGTGACCCTCAGCGCCGATGATGTCGAGCTCTACTACGAGGGCTTCTCCAACGACACGATCTGGCCGCTCTACCACGACGTCATCTCACCACCGGCATATCACCGCGAGTGGTGGGAAGCCTACGTGCGCGTGAACGAGCGGTTCGCTCGGGCCGCGGCATCCGTGGCCGCGCCCGGCGCGCTCGTATGGGTGCAGGACTACCAGCTGCAACTCGTCCCGAAGCTGTTGCGGGAACTCCGCCCCGACGTCGTCATCGGGTACTTCCACCACATTCCGTTCCCGGCATACGGCCTGTACGCCCAGCTGCCGTGGCGCAAACAGGTGCTCTCCGGACTGCTCGGTGCCGACGTCATCGGCTTCCAGCGCGCGCAAGACGCCAGCAACTTCTCCTCCGCGGTTCGCCGTCAACTCGGCTTCGAAACCAAAGCCGGGGCGATTCGGGTCGTCGGAGGCGACGGCACCGTGCGAACGGCGATGGCCAAGCCCTACCCGATCTCGATCGACACCGATGTCTACGAAGAACTCGCCAATAGACCGGAGGTGCAGGCCCGCGCCAAGGAGATCCGCGAGAGCCTGGGTAATCCTTCCACCATCCTGTTCGGTGTCGATCGGCTCGACTACACCAAGGGCATCGGCCACCGGCTGAAGGCCTACGGAGAACTGCTCGAGGACGGTCGTCTCGACGTCGAGGACGTCACGCTCGTGCAGGTCGCCAGCCCGAGCCGCGAACGCGTTGCGGCCTATATGCAGCTGCGCGACGAGATCGAGCTCACCGTGGGCCGCATCAACGGCGACTACGACACGGTGGGGCACACCGCGATCCGCTACCTGCATCACTCGTACCCGCGGGAGGAGATGGTGGCGCTGTATCTGGCGGCCGACGTCATGCTCGTGACCGCCCTCCGTGACGGAATGAACCTCGTGGCGAAGGAGTACGTGGCCAGTCGCATCGACGGTCGGGGAGTGTTGGTGCTCAGCGAGTTCACGGGCGCGGCCGACGAACTCGCCCAGGCAGTGAAGGTCAATCCGCACGACATCGAAGGGTTGAAGGACGCGATCATGACGGCGATCGAGATGCCGCGGGCCGAGCAGTCGCGGCGCATGCGTGCGTTACGTCGGCGGGTTCGTGAGCGCGATGTGGCCGACTGGTCGCGGCGCTTCCTCGACGACCTCCATGCGGTTCGCGGCGACGCATGAGTGCGCCCGATCCCCTCGTGGCGCTGGCCCGCACCGACCGTCTGCTGGTCGCTCTCGATTTCGACGGCACGCTGGCGCCGCTGGTCGATGAGCCGATGCAGGCGCGCATGACTCCCGCGGCGCGCGCCGCCGTCGACGCCTTGGTGGCGGCTCCCGCCACGACCGTCGCCCTCGTGTCGGGCCGCACGCTGCATGACCTGCGGGTGATCGCCGAGCACGACGATGCCTCACCGATCCTCCTCGCCGGTTCGCACGGCGCCGAGCAGTGGCCGCCGCACGACGGCCAGGATGCGGAAGTGGACGCCGACGACCTCGCCCTGCGGGGCCGCGTGCGTTCCCGCGCGGAGGACATCGTCCGCTCCGTCGACGGTGCGTGGATCGAGCCGAAAGAGTTCGGGTTCGCGCTCCACACGCGCCTCGTCGGCGACGAAGAGAGCAAGAATCGGGTGCGCGACGGCGTCGCGACGATGATGGCTGCAGAGGCGCCGCAGTGGCGACGACGCGATGGTCACGACATCCTCGAGTACGCCTTCCGCTCCGAAGGCAAAGACGGTGCGATAGAGCGTCTGCGCACCCAGACGGGAGCGACCGCCGTGCTGTTCGCCGGCGACGACGTCACCGATGAAGACGCGCTGCGGAGCCTTCGACCTGATGACGTTGGTATGAAAGTGGGCCCGGGGGAGACGGCCGCGACGATGCGTGTGGGCGGAATCGCCGATCTCGCGGAGCTGTTGGCGCGGGTGGCGCGCGAGCGCGCCACCCCGCGGGAATACAATGCGAGGATGCCTGGCAGCGACCCCACCAT
>CAUPYO010000356.1:0-2828 GCA_963515565.1 uncultured Microbacterium sp. | reverse complement strand
GGGTTCTCCCGTGTGCGCGGCGAAGCGGCCGCCGGCGCCGCCGCCCGCTCTGCCCGGCTTCACCTACGTCGACGTCCTGGGCTCGGGCGGGTTCGCCGACGTCTACCTCTACGAACAGCACCTGCCCCGCCGTCGGGTGGCGGTGAAGGTCATGCTCGCCGACCGGATGGCCTCCGGTGCGGCCGAGCAGTTCACCGCCGAGGCGAACGTCATGGCGTTGCTGTCGACGCACCCGGCGATCGTGACGATCTACCAGGCGGGTGTGTCCGACGACGGCCGCCCCTACCTTGTGATGGAGTACTGCTCGCGGCCGAACCTGCAGGTGCGCTCGCGCGCGGCGGCGTTCTCGATCGCCGAGGCGCTGCGGGTCGGCATCCAGGTCGCCGCCGCGGTGGAAACGGCGCACCGCGCCGGCATCCTGCACCGCGACATCAAGCCCGCCAATATCCTCGTCACCGAGTACAACCGTCCCGCGCTCACCGATTTCGGCATCGCGACGACCGCGGAGTCGGAAGAGTCGTCGTCGGGGATGTCGATTCCGTGGTCGCCGCCCGAGTCGTTCAGCGACGCGCCGGGTTCGGGGGTCGCCACCGATGTCTACGCGCTGGGCGCCACCGTCTACACGCTGCTGGCGGGACGCTCGCCGTTCGAACAGCCCGGCGGACGCAACGGCGGCGCCGATCTGATTCAGCGCATCGAGTCGCAGCCGGTGCCGCCGCTGTCGCGCGTGGACGCTCCGGCGTCGCTGCAGTCGGTGCTCGAGCGGGCGATGGCCAAGCGGCCCGGTGACCGCTACGAATCGGCGATCGCCTTCGCGCGGGCACTGCAGCGCGTGCAGATCGAACTCGCGCACTCCGTCACGCCCATCGACATCCTCGACGACTCTCCGGAGGATGCCGCCGCGGACGATGCCGACGGTGAGCTGACGCGCGTGCGCGGCATCGTCAGCATCGAGCCGAACACCAATCCCGCGGCAGGTCCCACCCGCCGGCGAGATCAGGACAGTCCCTGGGCCCGCGCCGACAGCGCGGACAGCGCGGGAACCGGCCCGGGGGATACCCCCGCGCGACCGACGCCCGCCGTGCCGACCGATGCCGGCGAGCCGACGCTGCTGCGCGGTCCGGTCTCCATCGCTCCGCAGGTCGACCTCGACACGTCGTCGACCATTCGTCGTCCCGCGAAGAACAGCGCTGTGCCGGCGCACACGCTCGACCCGCGAGCCGCTTCGGCCGTCGTCGACGAGACCACCGGCGAACCGCTCACCTCTGCCGGCGCTCCTGCGCGATCGCGACGCGGATTGTGGGTCGGTCTTGCCATCGCCGCGGTCGTCCTCGTCGTCGCCGGCGTGGCCGTCGGAGCGAGTCTGCTCGCGCCCGCGGTCCCGGCCTCTTCCGAGAAGACCCCGTCGGTGTCCGCCGCACCGCAGGATCCCCTCGGCGGCTACGTGCCGGCGGTCACGGGGCTTTCCGGCACCGTGCAGGGCGGCAACGCGGTCTTCACCTGGAAGAACCCCGAGCCGAAGGACGGTGACGGCTACCTCTGGTACCCGTACACGCTCGCCGGCAACGGCGAGACCCGCAAGGTCACCGACACCACGGTGACGCTGCCGGTGGATGCCGGGGGGACGACGTGCATCGCCGTGACGCTCGTCCGCAAGGACGGCACCGCGAGCACCGAGACACGAAAGTGCACACCATGACCGACCTCCACGACACCGTGCCCCCGGTCGAAGACGCCACCGGCGATGTCGACGGCGCGGACATCACCGTCGAGTTCGCGGGCGAGTACGTCACCGTCGCCTCGGGCACGCGCTTCACGATCGGTCGCGAAGGCGACCTGGCGATCGACGACAACAGGTTCCTGCACCGCCATTTCCTGTCCATCGAGCAGTCCGGCGGCCTCTGGTGGCTGGTCAACATCGGGTCGCGGTTGTCGGCGACGGTCACCGACACCGAGGGGCGCGTGCAGGCGCAACTCGCCCCGGGCGCACGGCTGCCCATCGTGTTCGGCGTGACGACCGTCGTCTTCAGCGCCGGACCGACGACGTACGAGTTGTCGGTGCACACGGCGCAGCCGGCCTTCCGCGAGACGACTCCCGCGAC
Organism: uncultured Microbacterium sp.; assembly: GCA_963515565.1. Taxonomy (GTDB): domain Bacteria; phylum Actinomycetota; class Actinomycetes; order Actinomycetales; family Microbacteriaceae; genus Microbacterium. The sequence goes on along the minus strand of CAUPYO010000356.1, from coordinate 726 downwards.
CTCCGCCGACGGCGAATCCACGATCGGGGCCGTTCCTCTCACGCCCAGCCAGAAGCTGCTCATCCTCGCGCTCGCCGAGCCGGTACTGCGCCGAGAGGGCACCGGCATGAGCGAACTGCCGAGCTCTGCGTCAGCGGCCCAGCGATTGGGCTGGAGCATCACCCGCTTCAACCGCAAGCTCGACAACGTGTGCGACAAGCTCGATCGGCAGGGAGTGCCGGGCCTGCGCGGCGGGGTGACGAGCTCGGCCACCAACCGCCGTGTGCGCCTCGTCGAGCATGCCATCGCCTCCCGCCTCGTCGTCCGCGACGATCTGGCCATGCTCGATGACCCCGCCGCCCACGATCGGGAAGCCGGCGACGACTCCCCGCGCAGAAAGGAAGACGGATGAAGCTGCGCACCACGCTCGTCCGCCCCGGGGGCGACCCCGAGGACCTCGTCATCAACGCCGATGCCGACGCCACCGTCGGAGACCTCGCGCGCACGCTCACCCAGGTCGATCCGCGCGGAGGCGTCCCGACGCACGACGAGGTGACCCTCGAAGCGTTCGGACCGATCGCGCAGGGTCCGGGTGAAGTGCTGGATGCCGCCGCATCCGTCGCCCACATCCAGCTCGGCGCCGGATCGGCGATCCGCGTCGTGCCGGCGGGATATCAGCCGCGTCAGACGGTCGGCGAGATCGCGATCGTCTCCGCCCCGGGCGTGGGCACCACTGGGCCCCTGGAC
>CAUPYO010000355.1:0-2837 GCA_963515565.1 uncultured Microbacterium sp. | reverse complement strand
GTCGAAAAGGGCCGGCGCAGCGGCCACGGAGGGCTCGTCGGCGACGCTCTCCCACCGGGTGGCTGTGCGCAACGGCGTCGCGTCGCGCACCAAGACGCTGCCGCGCAGGATCGCGTGTCCCAGGCGCAGGTCGTAGCAGCGGGAGACCGTCACCTCCGCGCCGAGCGCGCGCGGGTACCAGCGGTTCGTATCCGACCACACCCATCGGGTCGCGCGGTCACCTCGCGCCTGCGCGTGCCACCACCTGTCGAGGGGGCGCGTCTCGACGCGGTCGACCTCGAGGTCGGGTGTCAGCGTCGTGATGACCGCCTCGGACTCGACCTTCGCGATCAGCCGCCAGCGCGGTGGACTCGGTGCCTCCGCGCTGGAAGCGGTCACAGCCCGGATTCGTCGGTGCGCACCAGGATGCCGCCGCACTCGGGGCAGGTGAGCACATCGTCGTCGGCGGCCTGTCGCACGGTTTGCAGGTCGGTGCCGGAGAGCACCATGTTGCATCCCTCGCACGTCCGTCGACGCAGCAGGCCCGCGCCGACACCCCGTGAAGCCAAGCGGTCGTACATCGCCAACAAATCGGCGGGTCCCCGGGCGGCGATGGCCGAACGGTCGCGCGACGCCGCCTCGCCACGCGCGACGGCCGCAGCGACCGACTCTTTAGCGGCCGCGCTCAGCCGGGCGCCCTCGTCATTGGTCTGGGCGATCGCGGCCTCGTGGGTGGCGATGGCGGACTCTGCGGACTCGATCCGTTCCATCAGGTCCAGCTCGGCATCCTCGAGGTCGCTCTTGCGCTTCGTCAGCGAGGCGAGCTCGTGCTCGAGACCCTGAGCTTCCTTCATGTTGGATGTAGCGGCAAGACGCTCGGTGTCGCGGGCGATGCGCGCCTCGACGAGCGCGACGTCGGATTCGAGCCGGGCGAGCTCGGCCTTGACGTCATCGCGTGCGCCCAGAAGGGTGGTCAACTGCGCCGACTGCGACTGGCGCTGGGCGAGCAACTCCTGCACGCGGGAGGCCTGCTCCGGGTTGCGGCGGGCGTGCTCGGACTGCCGGATCACGGCATCGAGGCTCGCGATCTCGAGCAGGAGCTCCTGGTCAGCGGGTCGGGACTTCACGATTCCAACCTACCGTGACCCAACCTGCGCTGACCTGCGCTGACCTGCGCGCCGACGTTCCGATGCGCCCGGGGTCCGCACTACGATGATCAGCCTGACCGCGGGGAAGCGACCATGCTCCGCGGAGTCCGCAGAGGAGGCGCACATGAGCGTGATGCGAACGAAGTCGGTCGAACGATCGATCGCCGACACCGAAGAACCGGAGTTCCGACTGCGCAAATCGCTGTCGGCGCTCGATCTCACCGTCTTCGGTGTGGGAGTCGTGATCGGTGCGGGCATCTTCACCCTCACCGGTCGAGCTGCGCACGAAGTCGCCGGCCCCGCCGTCGTGCTGAGTTTCATCGTGGCTGCGATCGCCTGCGCGCTGGCGGCGATGTGCTACGCCGAGTTCGCGTCGACGGTGCCCGTCTCGGGATCGGCCTACACCTTCTCCTACGCCTCCCTCGGCGAACTTTTCGCCTGGATCATCGGGTGGGATCTGATCCTCGAGATGTTCCTCGGGGCCAGTGTGGTCGCCCAGGGGTGGAGCGCCTACCTCGGCGTGCTGCTCAGCCAGATCGGCATTCCGCTGCCCGCCGCGATCGGGTACGGCGGCGTGGTCGACGTGATGGCGATCGTGCTGGTCATCGTGCTCGGCGCACTGATGACTCTCGGCATCCGCGAGTCGATGCGAGTCAACCTGGTCTTGGTCGGCGTGAAGCTGTTCATCGTCCTGTTCGTCATCGTCGCGGGCATCCTGTTCGTCAACCCCGCCAATTACACGCCGTTCGTTCCGGATGCCGCGCCGCGCGAGGCAGCGACCGGACTCATGCAGCCCCTGCTGCAGTTCCTCTCCGGGTCTGCCCCGATGGCCTTCGGTGTCGGCGGCGTCTTTGCCGGCGCGGCGCTCGTCTTCTTCGCCTACATCGGCTTCGACGTCGTCGCGACCACGGCCGAAGAGACCAAGAACCCGCAGCGCGACCTTCCCATCGGCATCATCGCCTCCCTGATCATCTGCACGGTCCTGTATTGCGCGGTCGCGTTGGTCGTGACAGGCATGGTGCGCTACGACGAGCTCGACCCCGCGGCCGCTCTCGCCAACGCCTTCACCCATCACGGTCAAGGGTGGATGGCGACCGTCATCTCCGCCGGCGCGGTGGCCGGTCTGACCACCGTGGTGCTGACGCTTCTGATCGGGGCGACGCGCATCATCTTCGCAATGTCGCGCGACGGTCTGCTGCCGCAGAAGCTCGCCAAAGTGCACCCGACGCGGCGGACGCCGTGGGTGATCTCGATCATCGTCACCGCCATCGTCGCCCTCGTCGCCGGTCTGACGCCGATCGGCGTGCTCGAGGAGATGGTCAACATCGGCACTCTCTCGGCATTCGTGCTCGTGTCGGTCGGCGTCGTCGTCCTCCGGCGCACCCGCCCGGATCTCAAACGTGGATTCCGGGTGCCGTGGAATCCGCTGCTTCCGCTGCTGTCCGCCGCGATCTGCGTGTACCTCATGCTCAACCTCACCGTTGAGACCTGGTTGCGCTTCCTGATCTGGCTCGTCATCGGGTTCGTGGTGTACTTCGCCTACTCGCGCGGGCACTCCCGGCTCGGGAGGGATGCCGGCGACGACATCGACCCGGCGGATCCACGCGTCGTCGGTCGGGAGTGAGTCGCCTCCGCTTCCTCGTAGACTGAGGAGGTCAGGGCCTTTAGCTCAGCTGGTAGAGCGCCACGTTTACACCGTGGATGTCGTCG
>CAUPYO010000354.1:0-2844 GCA_963515565.1 uncultured Microbacterium sp. | reverse complement strand
AGCTCGAGGGGTTCTGGCCGCACAAGGTGCTGCAGATGCAGCGCAACTGGATCGGACGCTCCATCGGCGCCGACATCGACTTCGAGATCGAGGGTCGCGCCGAGAAGATCACCGTCTTCTCGACGCGCCCCGACACGCTCTACGGCGCGACCTTCATGGTCGTCGCTCCCGATTCCGATCTGGCTGCGGAGCTGGTGTCCTCGGCATCCCCGGAGGCGCGCATGCGCTTCCAGGACTACCTCGACACCGTGCAGAAGACGAGCGAAATCGACCGGCAAACAGCCGACCGCCCCAAGACCGGTGTCTTCTTGGAGCGGTACGCCACGAACCCGGTCACGGGGGAGCGGTTGCCGATCTGGGCGGCCGACTACGTGCTGTCCGGCTACGGCCACGGCGCGGTCATGGCCGTACCCGCACACGATCAGCGCGACCTGGACTTCGCTCGCGCGTTCGATCTGCCGATCAAGGTCGTCGTCGATACGACGGCTCCGGTGACCGGCGCGATCCCGGTCATCGAGTTGGATGCCGAGGGCGTGCCGATCGACCCGGGCCCCCTCGGGCTGGAGGAGATCGATCCCGCCGTCACCGGAGTCGCGCTCACCGGCGACGGCCGCATGATCAACTCCGGTCCGCTCGACGGGCTGAGCAAGCGCAATGCCATCGCGCGCGCCATCGAGCAGCTCGAAGCGGCCGGCACCGGCCGCGCTGCGAAGACGTATCGTCTCCGCGACTGGCTGATCTCGCGTCAGCGCTACTGGGGCACGCCCATTCCGATGGTGCACACCGCCGACGGCCGCATCGTGCCGGTTCCGGACGAGCAGCTGCCCGTGGAACTGCCGGCGATGGAGGGGCTCGACCTCACCCCCAAGGGCTCCTCGCCGCTCGGCGCGGCGACCGGGTGGGTCGAAACGGTCGATCCGGAGACGGGCGAACCGGCCCTGCGCGACCCCGACACGATGGACACCTTCGTCGACAGCTCGTGGTATTTCCTGCGGTTCCTCTCGCCCGGCGATGCGTCGCAGGCGTTCTCGTCGAAGGACGCCGACCGGTGGGGTCCGGTGGACTTCTACATCGGTGGCGTAGAGCACGCGATTCTGCACCTGCTCTACGCGCGCTTCGTCACCAAGGCCCTCTTCGACATGGGCCTGGTGGAGTTCACCGAGCCGTTCTCGAACCTCATCAACCAGGGGATGGTCATCCTCGACGGCGCCAAGATGAGCAAGAGCAAGGGCAACCTCGTGCTCTTCCAGGACGAGCTGAACGCGCATGGTGCCGATGCGCTGCGCGTCGCCCTCGCCTTCGCCGGGCCGGTCGAAGACGACAAGGACTGGAGCGATGTCTCGACGACGGGCGCCGCGAAGTTCCTCGCCCGCGCGTGGCGCGTCGCGCACGACGTGTCCAGCGCGCCAGACGCGGTGTGGGCCGACGGCGACCAGGCGCTGCGTCGCGTGACGCATCGCCTCTGGGCGGACGCCCCGGCTCTGGTCGAGCAGACCAAGTTCAACGTCGTCGTCGCGCGTCTGATGGAGCTGGTCAATGCGACCCGCAAGACGATCGATGGACCGGCCGGCGCCGGCGACCCGGCCGTCCGCGAGGCGGCGGAGGCGATCGCGATGATCCTCGATCTGTTCGCCCCGCACACCGCGGAGGAGATGTGGGAGCAGCTCGGTTACGAGCCGTTCGTCGGCCTCGTCGCGTGGCGCCAGCCCGACCCGACGCTGCTGGTCGAGGAGTCCGTCACCGCTGTTGTCCAGATCGACGGCAAGGTCCGCGGAACCCTCACGGTCGCGGCGCGCATTTCCGCCGACGAGCTGGAGGCTCTTGCTCGCGCCGATGAGAAGGTCGTCCGTTCGCTCGCTGGTCGCGAGATCGCTCGTGTCGTCGTGCGTGCACCGAAGGTCGTCAGCTTCACCACCGCGTAGTCCGAGCGCGGCTCCTCCCCACCAGGGGAGCCGCGCCGGCTGTCCACCGATGCGCGTGACGCCGCCGTGGCGGCGACGACCCGCGTGACACCGTGGGCGAGTGAGTTCGCCTCCACCCGCTGACGTCACGCGGCCCGCCGCCGACGTCCATCGCGCCCGCCAACGGCGCATCGGCACGGGCGCGGCAATCGTCCTGGTGTTGGCCGTCGCCGCGATCGCTGTGGGTATCGGGGTGGTGCGCACCACGGCATCCCCGGCAGCATCAGTCAGTATCGCCGTCGACGACAGCGCTCTGCCGCCGCTCTACGTGCATGTGTCGGGCGCGGTCGCACACCCGGGGCTGTATCGACTCGACGATGGCGCCCGCGTCGTCGACGTGATCGCGGCAGCGGGTGGTCTCGCTGACGACGCCGACGACGCGGCGGTCAATCTCGCACGGCCGCTGAGCGATGGCGAGCAGCTGCGCATTCCGATCCGCGGCGAAACAGAACAGGCCGGTGGAGCGGCAGCGCCGAGTGACGGACGCATCAATCTGAACACTGCGGATGCCGCGGCGCTCGACACCCTGCCACGCATCGGGCCCGCGCTAGCCGCGCGGATCATCGCCTGGCGTGAAGAGAACGGACGCTTCACGAGCGTCGACGACTTGCTGTCCGTGCCGGGCATCGGCGACAAGATGATCGCCGGATTGCGTGAGCTGGTGACGGTATGACATCGCCGCGGGTCGCAGAGCAGGGGATGAGACCCGTCGTCAGCGGGCGCCGCGTACGCCGTCGCGACGCGCGCCTCGTCCCGGTCGCCGCCGGCGCGTGGATCGCCGCCGGCGCACTCACCGTTCACGTGGAGATGTCCCGCACCCTCGCTGTCGCTCTGTGGGTCGTGGCAGCCGTCTGCGTAGCGACCCCCATCGTCTCTCGACACC
>CAUPYO010000353.1:0-2849 GCA_963515565.1 uncultured Microbacterium sp. | reverse complement strand
ACCGTATGCAGGAGTGGAGGTGAACGACATGACACGCGAAGAGATCGGTGATTCGGGATACACCCTGGACGAACTCGCGGACTATCACGAACGCGGGCGCACGCCGGCGATCGCCGCGATCGACGGCGACCCGCAGTGCCGCGCCGTGCTCGATTCGATGACGCACCTCGGTGCGCTCTCGCGCGAACTGCTCGAACGCGATGCCCGTACCGACGTGGCGGAGTCGTGGTTCCAACAGATTCTGGGTGAGGTGGCGCGCGAATCGCGCGCCGGGCGCGATCTGCCGCTTCTCGACGACGAGCCCGTCCGTGTGGTCATCACCGAGGGGGCCGTGCGCGGACTCGTCCGCGGCGCGGGCGACCGGGTGGACGGGGTGCTCGTCGAGCGCGTCGACGTCACCCTCCCCGACACCGACCGGATCGATGTGCGGATGACGATCAGCGTTCTGCACGACGTCGTGGCCCATGACTCCGGACTGCGGGGTGTCGCCGACCGCGTGCGGCAGAGCGTCCGCGACGGGCTCGAAGATCACGCCGGATGGACAGTGGGCGAGATCGATGTCATCGTGGACTCGCTGCGTGTGCAGGAGGACGGCCGATGAGTGACGTGATCACCGCGACGCCGGACGACCGGCCCGTCGAGATGGCGAAGGTCGTGGATGCCGCGGCACGCGAGGTGCCGGGCGTCGCCGAACTGTTCTACGCCGCGCCGCTGCCTGCGCGGCTCTGGCGGGCGACGATCACTCCCGACGGTGCGTACAGCGTGGTATCGCGGCGGGGCGAGACTATAGAGGTGATCGTGAGCATCGGCGTCGCCGGCGCGCGCGTCGAGGTGGTGGCGCGCGCGGTGGCCGACCGCGTGCGGGCCGCCGTCGACGATCCCACGGCGCAGGTCACCGTGCGCGTCAGCCGCATCGCCACGCCCGCCACACCGACATCGTGATGGAGCGCGTGCGCATTTGCCTCACTCCCCGCGGGTGAGGCGAAAGCGAAGGGCGGCGAGTTCGGCGTGCAGGGCCGCGGGGACGCGCCCCTCGAACGTGCCGTAGAACTGCTCCGTCAGCGCCGTCTCCTGCAGCCAGAGGTCACGGTCGATGGCGAACAGTTCCCGCAGGTCGTCGTCGGAGACATCGATGCCGTCGAGGTTGAGGTCCTCGGTGCGCGGCAGCCGGCCGATGGGGCTGTCGACGGCGGGGACGCGGCCCTCGATGCGACGGATGATCCAGTCGATGACGCGGGCGTTGTCGCCGAATCCGGGCCACAGGAACCGACCGTCGTCGCCCTTGCGGAACCAGTTGACCTGGAAGATGCGCGGCGCGCGGTCGAACCGGAGCTTCTGACCGACCTTCAGCCAGTGTCCGAAGTAGTCGGCCATGTTGTAGCCGCAGAAGGGGAGCATGGCGAACGGGTCGCGGCGCAGCTCGCCGACCGTGCCCTCGGCGGCCGCGGTGCGCTCCGACGAGATGGTCGAGCCGAGGAAGACACCGTGCGACCAGTCGGTCGCCTCGACCACGAGCGGGACGTTGGTGGCGCGGCGACCGCCGAACAGGATGCCGTCCAGCGGCACCCCTTCCGCAGCCTCCCAGTCGGGCGCGATCTGCGGGCACTGACCGGCACTCACCGTGAAGCGCGAGTTCGGGTGCGCAGCCGGGCGACCGGATGCCGGCGTCCAGGGGTTGCCTTCCCAGTCGGTGAGCTCTGCGGGCACCTCATCGGTGAGTCCCTCCCACCACACGTCCCCGTCGGGGCGAAGGGCGACGTTCGTGAAGATCGTGTTGCCCCACAGCGTCTCGACGGCCGCGACGTTGGTCGTTTCACCGGTCCCGGGCGCGACACCGAAGAACCCGGCCTCGGGGTTGATCGCCCAGAGGCGGCCGTCGTCACCGGGGCGCAGCCACGCGATGTCGTCGCCGAGGGTTTCGACGCGCCAGCCCGGAATGGTCGGGCGGAGCATCGCGAGGTTGGTCTTACCGCAGGCCGACGGGAACGCGGCGGCGAGGTGGAAGCTGCGCCCCTCCGGGCTGATGACGCGGATGAGGAGCATGTGCTCGGCGAGCCAGCCCTCGTTGCGGCCGATCACCGAAGCGATGCGCAGTGCGAAGCACTTCTTCGCCAGGATCGCGTTGCCGCCGTAGCCCGAACCGAACGACCAGACCTCGAGGGTCTCGGGGAAGTGCACGAGGGACTTCTCGTCGTTGCACGGCCAGGCGACGTCCTTCTCTCCGTCGGCGAGCGGTGCGCCGACGGAGTGCACCGTCTTCACCCACGGCTTGCCGTCGGCGATCTGCTCGAGCACCGCGGTGCCGACCCGCGTCATGATGCCGATCGAGGTGACCGCGTAGGCACTGTCGGTGATCTGAACGCCGATGTGCGAGAGCGGACCGCCGATCGCACCCATCGAGAACGCGACGACGTACATGGTGCGCCCGCGCATCGACCCCTCGAACAGGGGCGTGATCGTGGCGCGGATCTCGGCCGGCGCCGCCCAATTGTTCGTGGGCCCGGCATCCTCCTCCCGCTCCGAGGCGATGAAGGTGCGCGCCTCCGTGCGGGCGACGTCGCTCGGGTGGGACCGGGCGAGGTACGAGCCGGGCCGCCACTCTGGATTGAGCTTGATGAGCTTGCCCTCGTCGACCTGCTGACGCAGCAGCGCTTCGTTCTCGCCGCGCGTGCCGTCGACCCAGTGGATGCGGGCCGGCTGGGTGAGCTCGGCGATGTCGTCGACCCAGGCGAAGAGCTCCTCCAGACCGGCGCCGGCGAGCGCGGGACGACGGCCGAACCGCATCGCGGGTGCTGCGCCGCCTCCGTGAACGGGCAGAACGGCGGTGGGGTGGGTGGACAGGTCTGCGA
>CAUPYO010000352.1:0-2853 GCA_963515565.1 uncultured Microbacterium sp. | reverse complement strand
CTCGAGGGCGCGCTGCGCCTCGCCGCCGACGAGTTCGGTGAGGGCCTCGACGAAACCGACGAAGCGCCCCACGATCTGCAGGCCCGAATCCGGCACCCGCGACACCCACTCGGCCGCGACCGCGAAGCGCCCCTCGACGAGGCTGGCATAGGCGAACGTGGAGATGCAGAGCGCTTCACCGGCCGTTCCGACGATGCCGACCTCGGAGAAGACCTGCGCGGGATCGTCGCCTATGCTGTCGGCGCCGTGCGTGAGGAGCCGACCGAAGATCTCGAGCGAACGCGCCCAGACGGGAAAGAGCGTGACCAGCTCATGGAAGATCTCCGACGACCGTGCATCGCCGCGACGACTGCGCCCCGCCCACAAGGAATGGAGGAAGGCGAAGTCGAAGCCCTCTTCGGAGGTCGCGGCAGAAGCCAACGGGGTGACGTCGAAGACGGTGCGCAGGGTGCGCTCGCTGCGCGGGACATCCAGCAGCGTCTGCACGTACGGCAGCGCCGTGCGAACGGTGGGAGTCTCCTCCCACGCCGCAGCGAGCTCGAGAAGGCGTTGATCGACGTGCTCCCGGAAACCCCGCACCGACAGCGCCACGCTTGCCTGGGCGAGAACGCCCGGAGTGAAGGAGGCGGCCTCCGAATCGGCCTGCAGTCCCGCGAACGCATGACCCGAAGTATGCAGGAAGAAGTCCTTCAGCGCGGGCGGGTTCAGAGCGATGCTGTGGCCCGCCGACGTGGTGATCATGGAGACCAGGCCGCGCCCCTCGAGGTCTTTCACGGTCTTCTCGTCCACCCGGGTACAGGCCTCGGGTTGCGGGCGTGAATGCACGACGGCCAGGTGCTCCAGGCCGTCGAACGATGAGGGATCGAGGCTGGCGAGCCGCGTTTCGAGCCAGGCATCCGTATGGGGGTTGCGCAGATTCTGCCCGGTCATGACCCATCGGTCTCCGCGGAGCTCGATCAGGCCGTTGTCGCGGGCGCCGTCGACGGTCGCGAGCGCGAGACCGGTGATGCCGTGTGACTTGGCGAAGATGCGCGACACGATCTCGGTGTCGGGGCGTCCGCCCAGCCGATCCTGGAGCAGCGCCGCCGTGGCGACGAAATCCAGCGGGCGCAGGTCGACGCGCCGCCCCGGGTCTCTCGTGTAGCGCACGCCGTTGCGCACGAGTGCCCCGATGCTCCACGCGCGCGAGAGCACGACCGGCGCCCCCGTGCGGTCTGCGGCCGCCTGGATCACGCTCAACGTGCTCCGGTCGACGTTCTCGATGCTGTCGATGATGACGGCGCGCTGCGCTGCGCCCAGAAGGGCAGCGGATGCCGCGTCCACGAGACCGGCGTACGACACGGGAGCGCGCGACGCCGGCAGCGTGAGCAATGACTGCTGCAGCGCGAAGAACTCCCGATCACGCATGTAGGGCGTTCCGGTGATCACGAGCAGGGTGAAGCCCTCCGCTTCGAGGGTCGTCCGCAGTTCTGTGAGGAGCGTCGTCGCTCCCACACCGCCGGGGCCGCAGACGTGGGCGGATCGCCCCTCACGCACGCAGGAGAGGAGAGTTCGGAGCTCGTACGTGAACATGAACATCGTCTCCCCACTCTGTCACCGGGGGGACGTTTCAACCAGACGCGCGCCCGCGCGCGGGCAGGAATCCCAGGCCGATGACGGCGATCACTGCGACGATGAGCGCCGTCATGATCAGCGGCGACTTCACGGCGACAGCCGCATAGCCCGCCCAGGGAATCGCGGCCACCACGCGCTCCGCCGATCCGACGACGTAGGGATCGGGATCGACGGTCGCATTGGCGTCCCCCTTCAACTCGACGGTGGTCCGTCCATCGACGACCGACGTGGTCACCACGCGATGCGTGACGAGGCCGCGACCGCCGGGCCTGTCCACCGTGACGATGTCGCCCGGTCGGATCTCGTCTGCGGCCGTCGGCGCGACCAGCAGCAGCGAGCCCACCGGCAATGCCGGCTCCATCGATCCGGAGATGACGACCTGGGGGCGCATCTGGAAGAGGAGGCACACGATCACGATCACCGCGCTGGCGACGCCGATGAGCGCGCCGAGCCAGAGACCGGCGCCCCGCAGCGTCCGAAGGACGCGCCCGCGCCGCCGCGGCGTGCGGCAGACTTCCTCTGCCTCGACATCGTGCGGGGTCGGTACCGAAGAGGGGAGGGAAGTCGTCATGAGGGATCAACCGTTCGAGCGTGGAGGGAGGGAGGGGCGGCGTCTCCGATCGAGTGCCCGACGACGTCCAGGTGGAGTGTCAGATCGCCGCCGGTCAGATCGTGAAGGCGGGGGTCGTCGAGCAGATGCAGCTTCACGGTCAACGTGCGCACCGCGCGGGCCGCGGAGCTCGGGACGGTGTCGCCGTCGGCGAGCCGGATACCGGCCGAGGCGACCCGACCGAGGTCGGCGCGAAGGCCGTCACCGCTCATCGCGACACCGGTCGCGGGGGTGTCGGGCGTCCCCGCGAGCACGCTCGACGAGCCGTCGGCATCCATCGACACGCTGTAGCGGACGAAGGGGGCCAGCGTGCCGCTGGCCGCGAGGCGCAGGGCCAACCGGCCGTCCGCGGTGATCGAGTTGTTGAACACAGCCAGGGTGAGAACGGCGGTGTTGCCCGGGACGAGGTCACCGGAGTCGGAGTAGGCGACGGTGACGCGGCCGTCGCGCGGCTGGCGCGCGATACCCGCGCTGTCGCGAACGGCGATGCCGAACTGACCGGACGCAGCGACGGAGACCGCCGCCCTGTCGGTGAACGCGGCCCACGATTCGACGGCGAGCGCGCCGACGACGAGGACGCCGCACGTGCACACGGCGACACACGCGAGGCGCCGCGCACGGCCCTGGGT
>CAUPYO010000351.1:0-2858 GCA_963515565.1 uncultured Microbacterium sp. | reverse complement strand
GCGATGGTCAGACCGATCGCGGCGAACCGGCGGTAGATCGTCGAGCCCCAGAATCCGATGACGAAGAGCAGCATCGCGACCACGGCGAAGAACACTCCGCCGCCGACGGGGCCGGCCGTCCACAGCCAGTCGAGCGAGAAGAAGTAGCCATTGAGCCCCCATCCTCCGGTGGCACGCTCGATCGTGCCCCCGACGCCGAAGACGATTCCGAGCATGACGGCGGTCGCCAGAGCCGCCAGCATCGTGCCGAAGAAGAACTCCCGACGCGTGATGCTGAGCGCCTGCGAGAACGGGAACGTGTAGCTGAGCGACATGATGCCGAGGCCGAAGAAGTACCAGACGGGTGCCTGGCTGCCTCCCCCGTACTTGGCGCCGCCATAGGGGATCATCGCGAAGACGATGATCGACAGCACGAACGCGCCGGTGAGGATGATCAGCGGCATCCACACGAAGGTGTACTTGTTCACGAACTGCATGCGCGCGACCTTGAGGATGCGGTTCATCGACGTGCTCCTTCGGTGACGGTGACGGTGTCGGACTCGTGCTGGGTGAGACGCACGATCAGTTGCTGCAGCGACACCGAGCCCACTTCAAGCCCGGATGCTGCAAGGCGCGCGCGGTCGGCGGCGTCGAGCTCGCCGAGCACGGTGACGCTCGTGACCCGGCCGAGGCTCTCGCGGTGGATGACCTCGCGCCCCGTCGTGAACGCGGCCACCGCGTCGACGTCGCCGATGATGGTCGAGGCGCGACCGCGCACCGCGTCGGTCTCGTCGTCAAGAATGATGCGACCCTGATCGATGACGATGACCCGCTCGATGAGGTCGGAGACCTCGTCGATGAGGTGGCTGGACAGGACGACCGTGCGAGGGTGCTCCGTGTAGTCGGCGAGCAGGCGATCGTAGAAAATCTGGCGCGCGACGGCATCCAGACCGAGGTAGGGCTCATCGAAGAAGGTGAGTTCGGCACGTGAAGCCAGCCCGATGATCACTCCCACGGCAGAGAGCTGGCCGCGTGAGAGCTTCTTGATTCGCGTCTTCATCGGTAGGCGGAAATCGGCGATCAGGCGATCGGCCAGCTCCTGGTTCCAGTTCGGGAAGAACATCGCCGCCATGCGGAAGGCGTGCGACGGGCGCGCATCGTCGGGGTAGCGCTGGCTCTCCCGCACGAAGCAGATGCGTCCGAGCACCCGCGCGTTCTCGTACGGGTCCTCGCCGAAGACGCGCACGCTTCCGCTACTCGGGAAGTTCTGCGCGGTCAGGATCGACATCAGCGTGGTCTTGCCCGCGCCGTTGCGCCCGAGCAGCCCGTAGATCAGATTCTCCTGCAGGGTGAGCGATACGCTGTCGAGGGCGGCGGTGTCTTTGTAGCGCTTGACGAGGTCGGTCACTTCGACGACGGTCATCGTGCGTCTCCTTCCGTGGTCGTGGTGGACGCCTGTTCGCGCACGAGCGCGGCGAGGTCGTCGGGGCTGAGTCCGAGGGTGCGTGCTTCGGCCAGCAGAGGCTGGATGAAACGGGCTGCGAAAGCGGCACGCCTCTCGGCACGCAGTTGGTCCCGTGCGCCGAGGGCGACGAACATCCCGATGCCACGACGTTTGACGAGCACGCCCTTGTCGACGAGCATGTTCACTCCCTTCGCGGCCGTGGCCGGGTTGATGCGGTAGAACGCCGCGAGTTCGTTGGTCGATGGAGCGCGCGAGTCTTCGGCGAGGCTGCCATCGACGATGGAGTCCTCGACGCTCTCGGCGATCTGCACGAAGAGTGCTCGGCCTTCATCGATCACGCGGCCTCCTGGCATTCGGTTTCCTGGTTAGTTACTTGAGTAAGTAACCATAGAACGACGGATGCTGTCAAGTGGTGCGGGGGAGAAGATGAGAACCTACGCGTGCGCGTGATAGCGAGGCGAGCGCGGATCGTCCAATTTGCGCTCGCTCCGCACCGGATGAAACGGTGGAACTCGGCCCCGTTGCGGGGCTGACCCAGACCAGTCCGCGACCGCTGTCGTGCCCGTTGGCACCGGCGGACGTACGGTCGGCGGCCTTTGCGCGGATCCGATGTCCTGCGCCGAGCGTTCCGGAGGAGCGCGAGCGGCCGTCACCCGGGCGTGACCGATGCAGCCTGTGCACCGGGTTGCCGAGGTGTTCTGTGACTACTGCTGATTCCGCCGCGCCCCTGCTGGAGGCGCGGCACCTGTACAAGGTCTTCGGACGCGATCCGAAGAATGCCGTTGCGCGCCTGCGCGCTGGCGAGTCCCGCGCCGAGGTGGCGGATGCCGGGACGGCCGCCGTCGTCGACGCCAGCTTCACCGTGAACCGCGGCGAGATCTTCGTGATCATGGGGTTGTCGGGGTCGGGCAAGTCCACGATCATCCGGATGCTCAATGGGCTGCTGCCGCCGACGGCGGGCGACGTCACGATCGCGGGACGCAACGTCACCACCGCGTCGCCGACGCAACTGCGCACCATCCGCCGCGAGTCGGTGTCGATGGTGTTCCAGCACTTCGCGCTGCTGCCGCACCTGAGCGTGCTCGACAACGCCGCCTATGCCCTCGAGATCCAGGGCGTCGGCAAAGCCGAACGGCGCGAGCGCGCCCGCGACATCCTCGACCGGGTGGGCCTCGGCGACCGTGCCGATGCCCTCCCCGACCAGCTCTCCGGCGGCATGCGCCAGCGCGTCGGCATCGCCCGCGCTCTCACGGCGGGCACCGACATCCTGCTGATGGATGAGGCGTTCTCCGCGCTCGACCCGCTCATCCGTCGCGAGATGCAGGAGCAGCTCGTCGAGCTGCAGCGTGAACTCGGGCGCACGATCGTGTTCATCACGCACGACCTGAACGAGGCCATGTTCCTCGGTGACCGC
>CAUPYO010000350.1:0-2861 GCA_963515565.1 uncultured Microbacterium sp. | reverse complement strand
CGCTGGTCGCGCGGCTGCAGGCTCGTGCGCGCGGCGAGGAACCCGAACGCGACGCGCTCGATGACGCGATCGACGCCCTGCTCGCCCAAGCCGCTGAGGAGCGGGCAGCTGATGACGCCGGAGCGGGCGAGGACAGCCCGGAGGACCCCCACCCCGTCTGAGCGGGCGCCGTCTCCTCCACCGGTGCGCGCCGCACCATCAGCCGGGGCGCTCCTGTGGACAGTCCCGTCGCCGGCGCAGCGCGTCGCCCACAATCGGGACATGCTCCGACTCGCGCCTTCGCACCCTCCGCTGTGGCGGACGCCGTCAAATCTTCAGCTGGGCACCGACGCGCCGGTGCGCGTGGACGGCATCCATCCGTGGCAAGAGCGTGTGATCGACGCGCTCGCCGACGGCATCCCCGACGCGATGTTGATCCCCCTGGCGCGAAGCTTCGGTGCCACCGATGCGGAGGCCACGCTGTTCGCCGCGAGAATCGAAGGCGCTCTGGCGCCGGAGACACCGGCGCCGATCCCCGTGCAGGTGGAGATTCCCGACGGGCTCGCCCACGCCGAACTGGACGCGTTGTCGGCGGGGTGGGACGCAGCCGGGCTCACCCGCGTCGGACTCACGCGATGGGCATCAGATGCACCGCAACGCGGCGTCGCCCTCATCGTCGTCGCTCACCGCATGCTCGATCCGCGTCGTGCCGCGCGGCTGATGGCAGCCGATGTCACGCACGTCCCCCTCGAGATCGCGGGCGATCGCGTGCACGTCGGGCCGGTCATCGTCCCCGGCGTCACCGCCTGCGCCGCCTGCCTGCATGCGCAGCGCACGGCAGACGATCCCGAGTGGCCGCTGCTGGCCGCTCAGCTACTGGGCCGTGGCCCCGTTCGCACCGACCCGGCCCTGCTCGTGGAGGCGGCGCTGCTGAGCGCACGTCTTCTGCGCGTGCACGCCGAGGGTTCCCTCGCCTCGCGCGACGGTGCCGACCCTCCCGTGACGCACTCGAGCCTGTCGGTGGGACTCAGCGCCGCGCACGCCCGCCGGACGTGGCACGCGCATCGCCCGCACGCAGCGTGCCTGTGCCGATCTCCTGGAGGAACCGTGACGGCTGTCGCTGACGCGTTCCCGAGCGCTCAGACCAGCTCAACGACAGTGACTGCGCGGCGCGCGTGATGCCGACGTAGGCCAGGCGACGCTCTTCGTCGATCTCCTCGAACCCCGTGGCGTAGGAGATGGGCAGCAACCCCTCCGACAAGCCCACCAGGTGCACGTGATTCCATTCGAGCCCCTTGGCCGCGTGCAGCGTCGCGAGCGTCACCGTGCGCATCGTCGGTTCGTGCTGGTCGCGCCCGCGCGACATGAGCTCGTCCGTGAATGCACGCAGCGTCGTTCCTTCGTCGGCCTGCTCGGCCAAGCGCAGCACCGCTGCCCGCGCCTCCCAGGCGTCGCGCAGCGCGCCTCCGGCCGGCGGGGGGTCTTCGGTGAGGCCGAGCGAGCGGAGCACGTCACGCACCGCGGCGAGAAACGTCGTTTCCAGGGGCGCGACCGACGCTCCGCGCAAGGCCAGCACGGCCTGGCGCACTTCGGGCAGGTCGAAGAAGCGCTTGCCGCCGAGGACGGTGGCGGGGATGCCGCGCGATGCCAGCGCGGCAAGCAGCGACGCCGACTGCGCGTTCGCGCGGTAGAGCACGGCGATGTCATGCGGCTCCACCCCGGCGGCGATCTGACCCGCGATCGCGGTAGCCACCCCGTCCGCCTCGGCGGCGTCGTCGGGGTAGCCAGTGAGCGTCGGTGTCGGTCCCGCCGTGCGATCGGAGCGGAGGGCGAGCGACCCCGGACGCCCGCGCATGAGGGCGTTGGCGACGGCGAGCACCGACGGGTCGGATCGATAGTTCCGCTCCAGCCGCACCAGCCGTGCATCCTCGTAGCGATCGACGAACTCGAGGAGGTAGCGGGGGTCGGCGCCGGCGAAGGAGTAGATGGTCTGGCTCGCATCGCCGACCACGCAGACATCTCGGCGATCACCGAGCCAGAGCTCCAACAGCCGGTATTGCACGGGTGATACGTCCTGGAACTCGTCGACGGTGAGGTGGCGGTACTGCTCGTGCACCGCCGCCGCGACCCGCGGCTCCGACTCCAGCATGCCGGCGCATGCCAGCAGGACGTCCTCGAAGTCGAGCTGGCGCCGCTCGTCCTTCAGCTTCTCGTAGCGGCGCTGCAGCTCGGCCAGCTTGTCGGCACTGAGCTTGGGTCCGAGCCCGTCGGGGTGGGCGGCGGCGTCCTGATCGATCGTGCGCATGGCGACCTTGCGCCACTCGATGCGACTGGCCACGTCACGCAGCGTCGTCCCGTCCAACCGCAGGCCGAGGCTGTCTGCTGCCTGGCCGAGAACCCGGACCTTGTTGTCGATGATCGAGGGTGCGGTGTCGCGTGCCAACTGCGGCCAGAAGAAGTTGAGCTGCGCGAGCGCCGTGGCGTGGAAGGTGCGCGCGGCGACTCCCTGCACACCGAGCGCGCGCAGGCGCCCGCGCATTTCGCCCGCGGCCTTCGCGGTGAAGGTGACCGCCATCACGCGCGATGGCGAGTAGGCGCCGGTGTCGACGCCGTGAGCGATGCGATGCGTGATCACGCGCGTCTTGCCCGTGCCCGCCCCGGCCAGCACACACAGCGGACCGCGAAGCGACGAGGCCGCCTCCCGCTGCTGTTCGTCGAGGTCGGCCAGCGGCGATGAGCTCACTCCGGCGCCCCGGCCCAGTCGGCGATGAGGCGGTGCGCGATCGATGACGTGCCCGGCAACACGACATCTCCCTCTCCCCGAAGAGCCGCAAGAACCTCGTCGCGGGTGAACCATCGCACGTCGACGATCTCCTCCCCGT
>CAUPYO010000349.1:0-2902 GCA_963515565.1 uncultured Microbacterium sp. | reverse complement strand
GAGCCGGCCCGCGCGGTAGGACGAACGCACGAGGGGCCCGGCGAGCACCCCGAGGAACCCGATCCGCTCCGCCTCTTCCTTGAACTGGACGAACTCCTGCGGACGCACCCAGCGAGCCACCGGCAGATGGCGCGGCGTGGGGCGGAGGTACTGGGTGATCGTGATGATGTCGGTGCCGGCGTCATGGAGATCCTGCAGAGCCTGGACCACCTCTTCGGGCTCTTCCCCCATACCGAGGATGAGGTTCGACTTGGTGATCAGTCCGGCCGCCCGCGCCTGCGTCAGCACGTCGAGCGAACGCTCGTAGCGGAAGGCCGGCCGGATGCGCTTGAAGATGCGCGGAACGGTCTCGACGTTGTGGGCGAACACCTCGGGACGCGCGGCGAACACCTCATCGAGCAGGCGCGGCTCACCGTTGAAGTCGGTGGCGAGCAGCTCGACGCCGGTTCCGGGGTTGGCCGCGTGGATCTGGCGGATCGTCTCCGCGTTGAGCCATGCCCCGCCATCGGGAAGGTCGTCGCGCGCGACGCAGGTGACGGTGGCGTAGCGCAGCTGCATCCGGCGCACGCTGTCGGCGACGCGGCGCGGCTCGTCGGTGTCGTAGTCGGCGGGCTTGCCCGTGTCGATCTGGCAGAAGTCGCAACGTCGCGTGCACTGAGAACCGCCGATGAGGAAGGTCGCCTCACGGTCTTCCCAACACTCATAGATGTTGGGGCAGCCCGCTTCCTGGCAGACGGTGTGAAGCTGCTCGCCCTTCACGAGAGAGTGCAGCGCCTGGTACTCCGGGCCCATCTTCGCTTTGGTCTTGATCCACTCGGGCTTGCGTTCGATGGGGGTCTGCGCGTTGCGCACCTCGAGTCGCAGCAACTTGCGGCCCTCGGGCGCAGTGGCCGGACCGGTCTCGCCGTTCGGCGTCACTCCGCACGCACTCATGCCGCCACCTCCACGGGGGAGAAGGATGCCCGGAAGGCCGCTGCGACGGCGTCTCGCATGTCGGCCGGGGTGACATCGCGCCCGAGCACCTCGCTCACGGTCGTGACTCCGGCATCCGCGATGCCGCAGGGGACAATCTGCGAGAACGGTCGCAGTGAGTTGTCGCAGTTGAGGGCGAAGCCGTGCATGGTGACGCCGCGCTGGACGCGCACGCCGATCGCGGCGATCTTGTCTTCGGAAAGAGGCCGGCGCACCCAGACGCCGCTGCGACCCTCGACGCGGTAGCCGTCCACACCGACGGCCTGCAGCACATCGATGAGGATCTGCTCGAGACGACGAACATGAGCGACGACATCCACGGGTTCAGTGAGACGAACGATCGGATATCCGACGAGTTGTCCCGGCCCGTGCCACGTGATCTTGCCGCCGCGGTCGACGTCCACGACGGGTGTTCCGTCGCTCGGGCGCTCGTGGCGCGCCGTGCGCGCTCCGGCGGTGAAAACGGGCTCATGCTCGAGGAGCAGCAGAGTGTCGGGGCGCTCGCCCGCGACGACGCCGGCATGGATCTCGCGCTGGAGCGACCACCCGTCGGTGTAGGGCACGAAGTCGGGCGCGAGGCCCACGGTCAGCACGTCGAGCATGGTGTGCTCCTTGGGGAGAGGTAGAGGTAGAGGTGGCGTGACGAGAGGCCTGCCCGAGCGCCCGATTTCTGCACTCGATCCAACAATACGCCTCAGTACAGTGAAGGGATGAGTTCAGGTCGCCCTCGGGCCACGTCGCAGGCGACGATCGCCGAAGCCGCGACCGAACTGTTCCTCGAGCAGGGCTATACCGAAACCACCGTCGCCGACATCACGCGGCGCGCTGGAGTGAGCAGGTCGAGCTTCTTCAACTACTTCGGATCGAAGTCGGCGATCCTCTGGGCCGGTCTCGACGAGGGCATTGCCGCGGGGATCGCTGCCCTGAAGAGCGCAACCCCGGTCGGACCGGCGTTGCGCCGCGTCGTGGATGAGCTGCAACCGGATGCGCTCGCACTGGGCATCCTCCACGGCGCAGCGATGGGGATCGCCGACGACCTCGCGGAGGAACGGGCTATCCGCACCGGCATACTGGCCCGGGCGCTCGCAGAACACTATGTGGTCGCCGGAGAAACGCAGCTCGCTGCGGACGTGCGCGGTGCTCGCGAAGCCGGTGCGGTTTTTGCGGCCGTCTGGGCCTGGGCGGTTTCCGGATCGCCCCGCTCGCCGCTCGCCGATCTCGTGGACGAGGCGTTTGCCCTTGCCGACCTCGACCACTGACCCCACCGACGGGCATCGGTGGGAGGTCCCGTAGAATCGGGGGATCATGGCGACTTTCGGTACCCTCAGCGATCGGCTGACAGAGACCTTCCGCAACCTCCGCACCAAGGGCAAGCTCACGCCTGCAGATGTGGACGGCACCGTCCGCGAGATCCGGCGCGCCCTGCTCGACGCGGACGTCGCACTGGTGGTCGTCAAGGACTTCACGGCCAAGGTGCGCGAGCGCGCGCTGGGCGACGAGGTGAGCCGCGCGCTCAACCCGGCGCAGCAGGTCGTGCAGATCGTCAACGAAGAACTCGTGGCCATCCTCGGCGGCCAGCAGCGTCGACTGCGGTTCGCCAAGACGGCTCCGACTGTCATCATGCTCGCCGGTCTGCAAGGTTCGGGAAAGACGACCTTTGCCGGAAAGCTCGCCAAGATGCTCGAGAAGGACGGTCACACACCGCTTCTGGTCGCGGCCGACCTCCAGCGTCCGAACGCCGTGAACCAGCTGCAGGTCGTCGCGCAGCAGGCCGGCGCTGCCGTGTATGCCCCGCAGCCCGGCAACGGCGTCGGAGACCCTGTACAGGTCGCCCGCGACGGCGTGGAGGCGGCGCGCCGCCCGCAGCACCACCTCGTCAACAACGACACCCCCCGCCCGCGGGGGGTGGATGCCGAACTCAAGAAGCAGG
>CAUPYO010000348.1:0-2903 GCA_963515565.1 uncultured Microbacterium sp. | reverse complement strand
CATGAACAAGGAGCTGTGGATAATAGTCAGACTCGCGAAAGGGGTTGTCGACGACCACGGAGTGACCAGGGGCCCCCGCGCCCCCCAAGTGCTCGCCGAGGTCGACGCCCGCATCACCGAGTTCACCGATCGCATCGGCGAGGCCTACCGCGCGCAGGAGGCGAAGATCGATGGTCTCGCCGAGAACGTGAAGGGCGCCGCATCGCACGCCGTCGAGTCGGCGAAGGATGCCGTCACCGATGTCGTCGAGGCCGCCGCCGACGCCGTCTCGCACAACGACTGATCCGCACCCGCTCTCGACGGGGATCGCCCCGTCGCCGCACGCCCACGCCCTGCCGAGGAAACAACAGATGAAGACCGCCGAAATCGCCCAGCGCTACCTGGACTACTTCGAGAAGAACGGGCACACCATCGTGCCCTCGGCATCCCTGGTCACCGACGACCCGGCGCTGTTGTTCACCGTCGCCGGCATGGTGCCGTTCATCCCCTACCTGTCGGGCGATGTGCCGGCTCCCTACAAGCGCGCCGCCGACAACCAGAAGTGCATCCGCACGAACGACATCGAAGAAGTCGGCAAGACACCGCGGCACGGAACCTTCTTCCAGATGCTCGGAAACTGGTCGTTCGGCGACTATTTCAAAGAAGGCGCGATCCGATTCGCCTGGGAGCTGCTGACCGGCGCCGAGGCAGACGGAGGACTCGGGTTCGACCCGAAGGACCTCTGGGTCACCGTCTACGAAGAGGACGACGAGGCGCACGAGCTCTGGCGGCGCCTGACCGACCTGCCCGAAGAGCGCATCCAGCGCCTGGGCAAGGACACCAACTACTGGTCGACGGGTCTTCCCGGCCCCGCAGGGCCCTGCTCGGAGATCTTCTTCGACCGCGGTCCGGCGTACGGCATCGACGGCGGACCGGCGACGGACGACGACCGCTACGTCGAGATCTGGAACCTCGTGTTCATGCAGTACGAGATCACCGATGTGCGCAGCAAGTACGACTTCACCATCGTGGGCGAACTACCCAACAAGAACATCGACACCGGTATGGGCTTGGAGCGCATCGCGTTCATCAAGCAGGGCGTCGACAACATGTACGAGACCGACCAGGTGCGTCCGGTGCTGGATGCCGCCGTCGCACTGTCGGGCAAGGAGTACGGCGCGAACCACGACGACGACGTGCGCTTCCGCGTGGTCGCCGATCACGTCCGCTCATCGCTCATGCTCCTCAGCGACGGCGTGACCCCGGCCAACGAGGGTCGTGGATACATCCTTCGCCGCCTCATGCGCCGAGTGATCCGGTCGATGCGCCTGCTGGGCGTCGACCAGCCAACCTTCGCGACTCTGTTCGCCGCGTCTCGCGATGCGATGAAAGAGGCCTACCCCATCGTCGGAACCGACTACGAGCGTCTGGTCGCTTACGCGCTGGCCGAGGAGGCGACGTTCCTGCGCACCCTTGCCGCCGGTTCAGAGAACCTCGACGCATCGATTGCGGCAGCGAAGGATGCCGGAGCCCGCGCGATCGGCGGTGCCGAAGCGTTCCTGTTGCACGACACCTACGGCTTCCCCATCGATCTGACGATGGAGATCGTCGAAGAGGCCGGCCTGCGTGTCGACCGCGATGCCTTCGACACGCTCATGCACGAGCAACGCGCTCGTGCGAAGGCGGATGCCCGCTCGCGCAAGCGTCAGCTCGCCGACACCAGCATCTATCGCGACTTCCGTGCCCAGGGCGAGACGGTCTTCACCGGATACAGCGACTGGGAGACCCCGTCCACGGTGCTGGGGCTGCTGGTCGACGGCGCCCCGGTGCAGCGCGCGACGCAGGGACAGATCGCCGAAGTCATCCTCGCCGAGACGTCGCTCTATGCCGAAAGCGGCGGTCAGGTGGCCGACAAGGGCGTCATCGTGGGCCCGGGCTACGAGCTCGATGTCATCGACGTGCAGCGCCCGGTACCCGGATTGATCAGCCACACCGTCGAGGTCACCTCCGGAGAGGTAGGCCTCGGTCAGCCCGCCACCAGTGTCGTAGATGCCGTGAACCGCCGCGCAGCCCAGCAGGCGCACTCGGCCACGCACTTGGTGCACGCGGCCCTCCGCGACACTCTCGGCTCGTCGGCTACGCAGGCCGGTTCACTCAACCGCGCCGGCTACATGCGCTTCGACTTCTCGTGGGGCCAGACGCTGTCGGATGCCACCAAAACGGAGATCGAAGAGATCGCCAACAACGCGGTGCGCGACAACCTCCAGGTGACCACCCGCGTTCTGCCGCTGGACGAAGCGAAGGCTGCGGGCGCCATGGCACTGTTCGGCGAGAAGTACGGTGAGACCGTGCGCATGGTCGACATCGGCGGCCCGTGGTCGCGCGAACTCTGCGGCGGCACCCACGTCGGCTCCAGCGCCGAGATCGGTCTCATCAACCTGGTGGGCGAATCGTCGGTGGGAGCGTCGACACGACGTGTCGAGGCGCTCGTCGGAATCGACGCCTTCCGTGAGCTCGCCGCCGAGCGGGCCATCGTGTCGCAGTTGACGGCATCACTGAAGACCCCGAAGGACCAGCTCTCCACGCGTATCGCGGAACTCGCCGCAAGCCTGAAGGCCGCCGAGAAGCGCATCGCGCAGTTCGAGGCCAAGGCGCTGGAGAGTCGCCTTCCGGACCTCGTCGGCACCGCGACCCCGACGGGCGCCTACCGTGTGGTCGCTCAATCCCTCGGCACCGCCGCATCCGCCGACGATGTGCGCACACTGGCGCTTCAGGTCCGCGAGCGCGTGGGGGCGGGCGCCGTGGTCGCGCTCGGTGCCGACGTGGGCGGTCGCCCGGTCATCATCGTCGCGACCGATGACGTCGCCCGCGGCGCCGGCGCGAAGGCCGGCATGCTCGCCAAGGCGGCAGCCGGCGTTCTCGGC
>CAUPYO010000347.1:0-2904 GCA_963515565.1 uncultured Microbacterium sp. | reverse complement strand
CTGAACCTCGCCCTGTTCGTCTTCAACCTGATCCCCCTGCTGCCGCTGGACGGTGGCCACGTGGTCGTCGCGCTCTGGGACGGTCTGAAGCGGGCGTGGGCGAAGCTCTGGCGTCGCCCTCCGCCGGCGCCGGTCGACGCGACGCGGCTGGTTCCCGTCACCTTCGTGGTGGTGATCGCCCTCGTCGTGATGGGCGGCATCCTGATCATCGCCGACATCGTCAACCCGCTGAAGATCTTCGGCTGATGCCGGCGCCGCGCCGGGCCGCAGGGATCAGGCGAGGGCGTGCGCGATGAGCCGTTCGAGGGTCACCAGTCCGTCTCGCGACAGGATCGACTCGAGGTGGCCTTGCACCGAGGCGTAGCCCGGGCCCCGCAGGGCATACACGTCGCCGGACTGCGGGTCGGCGGAGATGCGCGTCTGGTCGAGCTCGACGGTGCCCGGCGCCACGCGCGCGGTGAACGTGTTGTAGAAGCCGATGGATGCCGGCACCCCGAACACATCCACCGTCTTCTGCAGACCCTGATGCGGTGACGCCAACGGCGCCAGACCGATGCCGAGCCGGTCGGCGAGGATCTGATGGCTCAGGCAGACGGCCAGGAGGGGCTTGCCGCTGTCCACCCGCCCGGAAACCACACCGCGCATCGCGCGGATGCGCGCGCTGTCGCCGTCACGGGGATCGCCCGGGCCGGGGCCGGCGACGACCAGGTCGGCGGCATCGAGATCGGACGGCTGAACATCGCTCCACGGCGTGATCGTCACCGCGAATCCGAGATGGCGCAGCTGGTGGGCGAGCATGGTCGTGAACCGGTCTTCGGCGTCGACGACGACGGCCGTGCGACCCGCGTAGGGTCCGTCTGCCCCGCTCTGCTGCGGTGTCAGCCAGAACGGCGCCAGTCGCTCGTTGCGCGCCTCCAGCAGTGCAGCGATCTCGGGCACCTCGGCGAGACGCCGCGGCTTGGGGCGGGGAGCGTCACCGTCGACCGCATCCGTCGTCGTCGCCGGCACGTCGCGGGGCACCGCTCCGATGGCGCCGAGAACGCCCGCCGCTTTCCCGTGGGTCTCGCTCACCTCGCCGTCGGGATCGGAGTGGCGCACGAGGGTCGCGCCCACGGGGACGCGTAGCGTGCCGTCGACCAGGTAGGCGGTGCGGATGAGGATGGGCGCATCGAGGTCGTGCCCGCCATCGGCCGTCGGGGTGAACAAGGCTGCAACCCCCGAATAGTAGCCGCGAGGGGCGCGCTCGTGCCGCTGGATCACGGTGCAGGCGTTCTGCATCGGTGAGCCGGTCACGGTGGGCGCGAACATGGTCTCGCGGAGGATGTCGCGCGGATCCATCGTGCTCGCACCGCGCAGCATGTACTCGGTGTGCGTCAGCCGCGACATCTCTTTCAGATGCGGGCCGGTGATGCGTCCGCCGTCGCTGCACACCGCGCTCATCATCTTGAGTTCCTCGTCGACGACCATGAAGAGCTCCTCGGTCTCTTTCGTCGACGACAGGAATTCGGTGAGGGTGTCGACGGTGGCGCCGCCCCGGGGATGACGGAACGTGCCGGAGATCGGGTTCATCGTGACGGTGCTCACACCGGGCCCCGCTGACGCATCGGCCTGAGCGCTGACGTGCGCTTCGGGGCTCGCGCCGACGGCGAGGTGGCCCGGCGTCGAGACCAGGAATGTCCAGTAGGCGCCGCGTTCGTGTTCGAGCAGCGCACGAAACCACGTCAGACCCGCCGTGAGCGGATCGGCGTCGATCGATGCCGTGAAGTCGCGGCGGATGACGAAGTTCGCCCCCTCTCCGCGGCCGATCTCGTCCGCAATGACCGTGCGGACGATCGCGGCGTAGTCCTCATCGGTGATGTCGAAGCCCGCATCGGCGAGTGGGATCGTCTCGCTCGGTAGCTGGGCGAGAAGCTCAGCGGTCGGAAGCGTCGTGTGCTCCTCGACGACGAGGCAGCGCAGCGGTGCGCCGTCGTCGTGGCAGGCGAAGCCGCGCTCGACGACCTGCCGGTACGGCACGAGCGCCAGAACTTCGCGCCGCCTGCCCTCTGCATCGACGAGGGGGATCTCGGCGAGTCGCTCCACGTCGACGACGTCGCCGACGAGCAGTTCGACGGCGCCCGGATCCCGCGCGATCAAGGCGAAGGGACGCGCGGAGCGCAGCACGGCATCCAAGGGGGAGGAGCTCGGGTTCATCGCCGGGCCTTTCTTCAGCTCGGGCGGTCGGGACTCGTTCCGGGAACGAAAAGACCGCCTCGATGGGCGGTCTGTGTGGGTCGCGAACACACCGCCTCAGCGGGTGAGCCACCAGGAGGTGTTCGCGAACATGCGGTCACGATAGCAGAACGAACTATGGTCGCGGTCGCGGTCGCGGTCGCGGTCGCGGTCGCGTGCTACAGCGCCCGCGCAGCGCACGCGGCGTAGGCTGGGGATGTGCCAGCAGTGAATCTCGGGATGCCGCGCGTGCCTGACGTCCTCGCCCCGCGTCGCAAGAGTCGTCAGATCAAGGTCGGCAAGGTGCTCGTCGGTGGCGATGCCCCGGTGAGCGTGCAGTCGATGACCACCACTCCCACCACCAACATCAATGCGACGCTGCAGCAGATCGCGGAGTTGACGGCATCCGGGTGTGAGATCGTGCGCGTCGCCGTTCCCAGCCAGGATGACGCCGACGTGCTGCACATCATCGCGAAGAAGAGTCAGATCCCCGTGATCGCCGACATCCA
Source organism: uncultured Microbacterium sp. (assembly GCA_963515565.1). Classification (GTDB taxonomy): domain Bacteria; phylum Actinomycetota; class Actinomycetes; order Actinomycetales; family Microbacteriaceae; genus Microbacterium. The sequence goes on along the minus strand of CAUPYO010000347.1, from coordinate 184 downwards.
CTTCCAGCCGAAGTACGTGTTCCAGGCGATCGACGCCGGGTGCGGCGCCGTGCGTGTGAATCCGGGCAACATCCGCAAGTTCGACGACCAGGTCGGCGACATCGCGAAGGCGGCCAAGGATGCCGGGGTGTCGCTGCGCATCGGCGTGAACGCCGGGTCGCTCGACCGTCGTCTGCTCGAGAAG
>CAUPYO010000346.1:0-2912 GCA_963515565.1 uncultured Microbacterium sp. | reverse complement strand
GCCGTGCGGCGGCGGCATCCGCGGCACCCTCCGAGCCCGACGCACCGCGCCGACGCCGACTCTTCCGCCGCCGGTGACGCGGGCGGGCGAAGCCCGTACCGGATTCGGAAGCGAACAACGGACTCGGACGACGTGCGCGCCGGCATCCGAATCTGCTGCCCATCTCCGAATCCACGAGCGGGGAGCGGCGACCTCCGCGCGAGCCGGATGTCAGGACCGCAACGCCCGGTCGAGATCGTCCAGCAGGTCGGCGGCGTCTTCGATGCCCACCGACAGCCGAACGACTTCCACCGGAACGGCCGCGTCGGTGCCGCGAACAGAGGCGTGCGTCATGGCATCCGGGTAGTTGACGAGCGATTCGACGCCGCCGAGCGATTCCGCCAGCTGGAAGAGCCGGGTCGATTCGGCGAACCGGCGTGCTGCCTCACCCGACTCCAACGCCACCGAGACGATGCCGCCGAAGCCGCTCATCTGACGGGCCGCGATGTCGTGACCCGGATGGTCGGCGAGCCCCGGATAGAACACGCGGGCGACGCGATCGCTCGACGCCAGGAACGCAGCAACGGCAGCGGCATTCTCGCTGTGGCGCTGCATCCGCACGGCCAGGGTCTTGATTCCACGCGTCGTGAGCCAGGCATCGAGCGGTCCCGAGACGGCGCCGACGGCGAACTGCAGGAAACCGATCTTCTCGGCGAGCGCCTCATCGTCGACCACGAGCGCGCCGCCCACGACATCGGAGTGACCGCCCAGATACTTCGTCGTGGAGTGCACGACCACATCGGCGCCGAGGGCGAGCGGGCGCTGCAGCGCCGGAGTGGCGAAGGTGTTGTCGACGACGACGAGCGCGCCGGCATCGTGTCCGATGCGGGAAAGACCGGCGATGTCGGTGATGCGCAGCAGCGGGTTCGACGGCGTCTCCACCCACATCACGCGCGGCACACGCTCGGCGACGGCGGCGCGCACGGCATCCTCATCGCTTATGTCGACGACCCGAAGCCGCACTCCCCACGGTCCGAGCACGCGTGCCAACAGTCGGTAGGTGCCGCCGTAGACATCGCTGCCGAGCAGCACCTCGTCGCCCGGCGCCAGCACGGCGCGCAGCAGGGTGTCTTCGGCGGCGAGCCCCGATGCGAACGAGAACGCATGGGCACCGCCCTCGATCGCCGCCAGCTGGGTCTGCAGCGCGGTGCGCGTGGGATTGCCGCTGCGCCCGTACTCGTACCCCTGTCGCAGCCCGCCGATGCCGTCCTGGGCATATGTCGTGGAGAAGTGCACCGGCGGGATCACCGCCCCGGTCGTCTCATCGGGTTCTTGTCCCGCATGGACGGCGAGGCTCGCGAAGCGGCGGGCGGCGGCGTGAGAGGTCATGCGTGTGCTCCTTGCGTGGCGGTGGGGATGGGCGAGGTGGCGACATGCTCGAGGCGGATGCCGCGGGCATCGAGCCACGCGTCGTCGTAGAGCTTGGTGAGGTAGCCGCGACCGTGATCGGGGAGCACAACCACCACGACCGCGTCGGCGGGCAGCTCCTTCGCGGTGCGCAGCGCGGCGACCACGGCCATGCCCGACGAGCCACCGACGAGCAGCCCCTCCTCGCGGGCGAGCCGGCGGGTCATGGCGAAGCTCTCGGCATCCGAGACCCGTTCGAAGCGGTCGACGATGCCGGCGTCGAAGGTCTCGGGGTAGAAGTCCTCGCCCACCCCCTCGACGGCGTACCCGTGGATCGGCCCTCCCGAGTAGATCGATCCTTCCGGATCGGCCCCCACGACGACGATCTCACCGCGCGACGCCTCTTTCAGGAACCGCCCCGTGCCGCTGATGGTGCCGCCGGTGCCGATGCCGGCGACCAGATGGGTGATCCGTGCCTCGGTGTCGCGCCAGATCTCGGGACCGGTCGTCTCGTAGTGGGCCCGCGGTCCGTTCGGGTTGGCGAACTGGTTCGGCTTGAATGCGCCAGGGATCTCGCGGGCGAGACGGTCGGAGACGCTGTAATACGAGTCGGGATGCTCGGGTGCAACGTTCGTGGGCACCTCGACGACCTCGGCACCATAGGCGCGCAGCACGGCGGTCTTCTCACCGGTGAACTTGTCGGGAACGACGAAGATCATCCGATAGCCGCGCTGGAGGGCGACCAGGGCGAGCCCCACCCCGGTGTTGCCGCTGGTCGGCTCGACGATCGTGCCGCCGGGACGGAGGAGCCCGTCGCGTTCGGCGGCATCGACGATGTTGCGCGCGATGCGGTCTTTCGCAGACCCACCGGGGTTCAGATACTCGATCTTGGCGAGCACCGACGCTTGCACACCGGCGGTGACGGCGTTGAGGCGGACGAGGGGGGTGTTGCCGACGACGTCGGCGATGTGCGAGGCATAGCGCATGAGGGTGTCCTGAAAATGGTGCCGCGGCGCGGATCGCGCGAAAAGGCGGCGGGCTGTCGGGTCGTCGAAGGGAGCGCGATGCGCTCAGTGACAACAACGACAGGTCAGGCTCACACGAGGATGCTACCCCCGGCGACCGGATGCCGCGAACTGTGACGGCCGATCTGTCACATTCGGCTGCCTGCATCGGCGGCCGCAGCATCCTGAGCCGTCCGCTCGCCGGCGGCGGATGCCGGAGATGTCGCCGTATTGCGCGATTCGGCGCCGCCACGCATGGAGGCGCCTAACGTAGATGTATGACCTCGTCGCCCACCGCGCCCATCGACGTGCCGTTCGATGGCCCCGCCGCGCGGGCCACCGATCTGTCGTCGCCCGGGTTCTCGTCGTCGCTGTCGCCGGATGAGTTCAAGGCGCTGTTTCGCGGTCACCCCGGCGGCGTCGCCGTCATCACCGCCGACGCCGGCAACGGACCGGTCGCCCTGACAGCGACGAGCGTGTCGAGCGTCAGCGCCGAGCCGCCGCTTCTGATCTTCTCCGTGT
>CAUPYO010000345.1:0-2925 GCA_963515565.1 uncultured Microbacterium sp. | reverse complement strand
TCTTTCGTGAAATGGCCACCCACTGTTGGGTGGCCATTTCCCGTTAACACACCGATCCGAACCCACACGGCGTCCACCAGTGCGGCGACTATCGTGGAGGTATGTCGATGGATGCCGACGACACGGATCTGCTCCGTGACGACTTGCTCTCCGCCCTTGAGGTGATCGAGGAGCAGCCGCTGTCCGAGCGCGCCGCGGCATACGCGGCCCTCCACGACGATCTGGCGCGCCGCCTCGAGTCCGGTCCCCGCGACGGCGTGCGGTGACGACGCGCCTGGATGCCGCCCTCGCGGCGCGCGGTCTTTCACGATCGCGCACGCAGGCCTCGCGCGATATCGAGGCCGGGCTGGTCACGGTCGACGGGGTCCCCGTCGTGAAGCCGTCGACGCCGGTGTCCGATGCCGCGGTGCTCGCGGTGGCAGCAACCGATCACTACGTCAGCCGTGCCGCCCATAAGTTGCTGGCGGCGTTGGATGCGTTCGGCGTGGCGGTCGCCGGCGGCGTGTGTCTGGATCTGGGCGCCTCGACGGGCGGGTTCACCCAGGTGCTTCTCGAGCGCGGTGCTCGTCGCGTGGTCGCCGTCGACGTCGGCCACGGTCAGCTCGCCGAGGCGGTGGCAGCTGATGCGTCGGTGGTTTCTGTCGAGGGCTACAACGTTCGGCACATGACGGCCGCGAACGTGGCCGAGGCGGCCGGTGGTGCCTACGAGTACCGTGCGATCGTGGGCGACCTCTCGTTCATCTCGCTGACGCTGGTGCTGCCCGCGATCGCGAATGTCGCGGCATCCACCACCGAGGTCGTGCTCCTCGTCAAGCCGCAGTTCGAGGTCGGACGTGCGGGCGTGCGCGAGGGACTGGTCACGTCGTCCGCTGCGCGTGCCGACGCGGTCGCGGGCGTCTTATGGGCGGCGTGGGACGCCGGCTTCGGCACCTTCGGCGTCATCTCCTCCCCGATTGCCGGAACGCACGGCAACCAGGAGTACCTGGTGCATCTGCGACGGACGGCGACGTCGTCGCTGGGCGTGGAGGGTGAGCCGACTTCCCGGGGGAATCCGACAGAATGGCTGAAGACGATCGACGACGTGACGGGAGTGACATGACCAACGCCACGGGCAGCCGCGAGATCTTGGTCGTGGCGCATGCGCGTCGCGACGATACGGTCGCCGCCGCGCGCCGCGTGATCGCTGCTCTCATCGACGCGGGAGCTCGCCCTGTGCTGGCCGTCGATGATCCCGAGTTGGTGGCGGCGCTATCCGACCTGGGGCCGCTCGCCGCTCTCGGTACCGACGTCCACGTCTCCGACATCGAGTTGGCGATCGTGCTCGGCGGCGACGGCACGATCCTGCGCGCTGCCGAGCTCGTCCGCGACGGGACGGCGCCGATCCTGGGCATCAACATGGGCCATGTCGGGTTCTTGGCCGAGATCGATCCCGACGTCATCGACGACGCCATGCAGCGCATCATCGCCAGCGACTATCAGGTCGAGGAGCGCATGACCCTCGCCGTTCGCGTGAAGGATGCCGCGGGTGCGGTGATCTACGAGACGTGGGCGCTGAACGAGGCGACGGTCGAGAAGGCGTCGCGCGAGCGGATGATGGAGGTGGTGATCGAGATCGATCGTCGGCCGCTGTCGAGCTTCGGTTGCGACGGCGTGGTCATCGCGACGCCCACGGGCTCGACCGCGTACAACTTCTCCGCGGGGGGCCCGGTGATCTGGCCCACCGTAGAGGCGATCGCCGTGGTTCCGCTGTCGGCCCACGCCCTCTTCGCCCGACCTTTGGTCGTCGGTCCCGAAGCCACCGTCGCCATCGAGGTGCTCGCCCGCACCGACGGAAACGGCATCCTCTGGTGCGATGGGCGGCGTTCGCATGATCTGCCGCTCGGCGCGCGGGTCGTCGTCAGTCGCTCGCCGCAGCCCGTGCGGCTGGCGCGCCTGCACCCCGCCCCGTTCACCGACCGCCTGGTCCGCAAGTTCCAGTTGCCGGTCACGGGCTGGCGGGGGCCGGCAGAAAGCGCGGCTTTCGGACGGCGCCGCCAGGAGGACGGCGCGTGATCGAACAGATGACGCTGCGCGATCTCGGTGTGATCGCCCAGGCCACCCTGCCGATCGGTCCCGGGTTCACCGCGATCACCGGCGAGACCGGGGCGGGAAAGACGATGGTGGTCACCGGACTGGGTCTTCTGCTCGGAGCGCGAGCAGACTCGGGCGTCGTCCGTGCCGGCGCCGATCAGGCGGCCGTCGAGGGCGTGTGGGTCGTCGCGGATGCCGGGGCGGTCGCCGATCGCGTCGCCGAGGCTGGGGGAGAGATCGAACCCATCGGCGAGGGGCGGGCGGAGCTGTACCTCGGACGCACGGTGACAGCCGAAGGACGCAGCCGCGCGAGTGTGGGTGGCCGCGCCGCGCCGGCCGGCGTGCTCGCAGACCTCGCCGAACAGCTCGTCGTCGTCCACGGCCAGTCCGACCAGTTGCGCCTGCGATCCAGCGCCGCACAGCGCGATGCGCTCGATCGCTTCGGAGCAGCGCAGATCTCTCCCGCGCTCGACGCCTACCGAGCCGCCTTCACCGCCGTGCGCGCACTGTCGGCCGATATCGCTGAGCTCACCGCTCACGCCGCCGAGCGCGCCGTCGAAGCCGAGGCGTTGCGCGCTGCGCTCCGGGAGATCGAGCAGGTCGATCCGCAGCCTGGTGAGGATGTCGAACTCGCTCAGCGTGCGGAGCGGCTGGCCAACGTCGAAGAACTCCGGCAGGCAGCCGCCATCGCGCATGACGCTCTGTCTGGATCCGGCGACGTGCCCGACGTGGGGGTACTGCTCGCCGAGGCGCGGCGGGCTCTCGAACGGGCCACGCACAGCGATGCCGCGCTGGCTGCTCACGCCGCCGCCCTCGACGACGTCTCCTATCGGGTGGCGGATCTGACCACCGAGC
>CAUPYO010000344.1:0-2933 GCA_963515565.1 uncultured Microbacterium sp. | reverse complement strand
GCTTCGAGAAGCTCGACGCCGCCCAGTGTGAGCTCCTGGGCATCGTCGACGACGATGGCCCGCAGCCGTTCGAGCGGATCCAGGCCCGGCGCGCCGACCGGAAGCGTGCGGACGAGACCGAGGGCCTCGCGCACGAGGCCTGCGGCATCGCGGTGCGCCCCACGCATGCCGTCACGGGCATACAGATACTCACGAGCGAACGAGGCGGCCGCGGTCCACTCGGCGACCTCGTCGCGTTCGCCGAGTTCCGCGAGCCGATCCGGCTCGATGCCGAGCTGGGCGCATTCGGCCAGGAGCGCCCTCAGCTCAGCTCGGAAGGCGCGTGTCTCGCGGACGGGCACAGGAAGCCATTCCGGCCAGCGCCGCGCACCGTCGCGTTCATCGCTGGCGTCGCCGTCCAGCAGATCGGCGATCAACTGGTCTTCGTCGGGACCGGTCAACAGTTGCGGCGACTCGGCGCCGTTGTGCACGGCGTTCGCGCGCACGATCTGAAAAGCGAAGGCGACGACCGAGCGCGCGAGTGCGCCGCGGGTCGCCACTCCCACCGCCAGTGCCAACCGGTCGCGCAACAGCGTCGCCGCAGCTCGCGAGGGCGTCAGTACGAGCACCTCGTCCGGGGAGCCGGGCGCACCCCCGGGATCGCGCGGGTCCGTGCCCGCGGGCGGTCGCACGAGGTGCGCCACCCGAGCGATCGCCGTCACCGTCTTACCCGACCCCGGAGCGCCGACGACCACGCCGGAGGCGGATGCCGGAAGCTCGATGACCGCGCGCTGCGCCGCATCCCACGTCACCGCATCCATGCATCTCACGGTAGCCGGAAGGGCCGACACCGACGTTCGCGCACAGCGAGCAGCAGACCCGCTCCGCAGCGATCCGGGCCTGCACCGCGTGTCGTAGAGTCGACATGCGACCGGCGCACCGGATCGCCCCGCTCCTGCGACACAGGGAGGGTCACGAAAAGAAGTGAGGCAGTCACCGTGGAGATCCGCATCGGCATCGCGAACACCCCCCGAGAGCTCAGCTTCGAGTCGGCACAGTCCGCGGATGCCGTGACCACGACGATCCAGCGGGCGCTCGAGTCCGACGAGTCCTTCGTCACGTTCACCGATGTGAAGGGCAACACCTACATCGTGCCGACCGCGGGCATCACCTTCATCGAGGTGGGCACCGAAGAGTCACGCCGCGTCGGCTTCGTCGCCTGACGCGACAGGCTCTCGACGTGGACATCCTCCTGGCCTTCATCTTCGGCGGCGCGTTCGGTGGCGTCCTGCACTACCTCATGCCCGGTCGGCCGTCGCGCGGCACCGCTCTTGCGCCGGTGCTCGGCGCCCTGCTGGGCGGCCTCACGTGGATGGTGCTGACCTGGCTCGGGATGACCACTCTGAGCCCGTGGCTCTGGATCATCTCACTGGCCGTTCCGGCGGTCGTCGTGCCGTCGGCGCTGGCGGCACTCACCCGCGCCCGTGCGACCCACGACGCTCGTGAGCGCCTTCGGCTGAAGATCTCCTGAGCTGACGACTCGGCTCCACCCCGCGGCCGGGCGCGCTCCGATCAGGCGTCGAGGCCGATCGCAGCCATCCGCCGCGAGTGGGCGGCAAGCAGGTCGGTGAACACCGGCTCGACCTTGCGCTCTTCCGCGGCATCCAGAGTCTGCGGTCGCAGCGCGCCCCGCGCGATCAGCAGCGTGTCGCCGACGAGGCGGCGTCCCCACAGCGCGAGCAGCGACTTCCACTGATCGTCGGCCGCGATGGCCGCGGCGACGATGTCGGCGAGAGCCTGCCGATCGCTGTCGGCATCGAGGATGTCGGCGACGCGACGACCAGTCGCGCCGTAGCTGTTCGACAGCGCGAGGTAGAAGTCGTCGAGCATGCCGGCGGTGATGTGAACCGACAGCATCGTCTCCAGGTGGCGTGCGCCGTGCGTGGCACGGCGAAAGGCGTCGAGCGGCTCACGAAACGGCAGCATGAGCCCGAGGGCGTCGTCTCCGCGCCCGCGGATCACGGCGAGGATCTCGCGGTGCTTCTGCAGTGCGGCGCCGGCGGCGACCGAGATCGACTCCTTCTGCGTGAGCTCGGGCGTGGGCGCGATCAACTCGCTCAGCGTCTCGAAGTACCCGAGCTGCAGGTACGCAGCCTGTCCGAGGAAGGTGTCGATGTCGGGGGCGAGTTCTTCGAAGTCGACCCGTCGCACGTCACCGAAGTCCCCGCGCGAACGAACGCGCAACGTGCGCGCGGCCGTTCGATCGCGCTGCCAGGGCCAGGTCACCACCTGCTCAGCCTAGAGGGCGGCGTGCCGGTTCCGAGGAGGTTCACCGCTGCTCCGGTAGGCTGGGACGGTCCCGGCGACGGATCGGGGCCCCCGCGCCTGCGGATGAGTAGAAGGCGTGGACCTCCTCACCGGCGGCTTCTCACCGCCAGACAGGCACGAACATGACGACATTCGCTGAGCTCGGAATCGATCCCGACATCGTCGAGGCCCTCACCGCGAAGGGAATCGTCGACGCATTCCCCATCCAGGAGCAGACGATCCCCCTCGGCCTTCCGGGGCAGGACATCATCGGACAGGCCAAGACCGGAACGGGAAAGACCTTCGGATTCGGCATCCCCGTGGTCCAGCGTCTGGGCCTCGACCCGGCTCCGGGCGTGAAGGCCCTGATCGTCGTCCCCACGCGCGAGCTCGCCGTCCAGGTCTACGAAGACATGGACATGCTCACGCAGAACCGGTCGACGAGCGTCGTCGCGATCTACGGCGGCAAGGCGTACGAAGGCCAGATCGACCAGCTGAAGGCGGGCGCGCAGATCGTCGTCGGCACGCCCGGTCGACTCATCGACCTCAACAACCAGCGCTTGCTCGACCTCTCAGGCGCGGTCGAGGTCGTCCTCGACGAGGCCGACAAGATGCTCGACCTCGGGTTCCTCTCCGACATCGAGAAG
>CAUPYO010000343.1:0-2935 GCA_963515565.1 uncultured Microbacterium sp. | reverse complement strand
GCCTTGGCGAGCTCGAACACCTGCTGCGGGGGAATGCGCACCCGCTGGACCACCCGCCCCGGAACCACGGTGATCGGGGAACCCTCGGCATCCACGCCCGCCTGTGGCGGACGCGCCAGCGCGACGAAGTCCATGACGAACACGTCGGGGGTGTGCCAGACGTTCGCGAAGTCGGCGAAGCTGCCGGTGATGACCTCGGGCGGCAGATCGATCTCGAACTGACGGGGCATCTCGTCGCTCATGCCGTGCTCCTTTCGCCGGGGTGTGCGGTGAGTCTACGTGCGGTCGGCGTCGACCAGGCGGGCGAAGGCGCTGAGGCGCGCGACGCCGTCGGGCGTGCGCGGGAGGTCGTCGAGCAGCCCGGTGCTGTAGACGACATAGGCCGTGTGCTCGGCACGCGAGATCGCCACGTTCAGTCGGTTCTGCAGCAGCAGGAACTCGAGGCCGCGCGGGGCATCGCGGCCACTGGATGCCGCGAGCGAGACGATCGCGACGGCGGCTTCCTGCCCCTGGAACTTGTCGACCGTGCCGACCGGCACCGCACTGAAGCCGGCGGCCGCGAGCGCCTCTTCGACCATCACCTGCTGCGCGTTGTACGGGGTGACGACGATCAGATCGGCCGCGGCGAGCGGGCGCGGATCGGCGCCGTCGCTCGGCGTCCAGGCGCGACCCACCAGGTCGCGCACGATCGCGACCACGGCATGGGCCTCTTCGGGTGACTGCGTGGCATTGCCGAGGTGCGCGAGCGGCACCGACACCACACCCGGGCGGATGCCGTCGAGGTGGCGCGCCGAAGTCGACGGGTGGGCGGCGAGCCGCCCGTCGTACGACAACTGCGACACAGGTGCGGCGACCTCGGGCCGCATGCGACGGGTCTCGGCGAGGAAGAAGCCACGGTCGTCGGCGATGACGGCCGCACCGTCCACCACCCACCCCAGCGCCGATGTATCCACTGGTTCGGGGTGCGTGCCCTGGCTCACCTGCGGCAGCTGCTGCGGGTCGCCCAGCAGCAGCAACCGCTGTGCGGCGACCGATACGGCGATGGTGGAGGCCAGCGAGAACTGGCCGGCCTCGTCGACCACGAGCAGGTCGAGGCTGCCGCGGGGCACGCGCCCCGCGTGGCTGAGATCCCACGCCGTTCCCCCGATGACGAAACCGTCGCGGTGGTCGGCAGCGAACGCCGCATAGCCGTCTTTGGCGATCGGGGTGAACGACTCGGTTCCCGTCGGGGCGCCCTTCGTCGCCTTCGCGACGCGCTCCACCGGCACCCCCGCCTCACAGATGCGCTCGAGCATGTTCTCGACGACCGCGTGAGACTGTGCCACGACACCCACCCGATAGCCGTGTTCGCGCACCAGCCGGGCGACGACGTGCGATCCGACGTAGGTCTTGCCGGTCCCCGGCGGACCCTGTACGGCGAGATAGCTGTGATCGAGATCGTGCACGGTGCGGGCGATGTCGTCGACGTCGTCACGAGGTGCCGCCGTGCCGCGCGTGAGCGATCCCGATCGCGTGCGCGGCGGCCTGCGCAGAAGAAGGTCGGTCGCGGGATCGCGGGGGAAATCCGCGGCGCGAACGGGCGACGCGGTGATGATCGCGTCGGCCCACTGGTCGATGGCCGCCTGCTGCGAGCCGGCCTGCGGAGGGGCGGGCGGCGTGAGTGCGAGGGGCAGCTCCTGCCACGTGAAGCCCTGGATCGAGTTCTCCTCCACGACCACTCCGTCGTCGAGCACGTCGACGATCCGCACCGAACGGGCGGCGTGGATCCAGCGGGGGCTCGTGTCGATGGGAAAAGGCGCCGGCAGCTCGTAGAGCACGAACGCGCCCCCGCCCGCCGACAGCTTCGTGCCCGGAGCGAGCTCGCCGCGCAGCTCGAGGACGCGGCGCTGCACCCGACCACCTTCGGGGATGTGCCAGTCGCTCAGCACGCGGCAGTGGTCGTGATCGAACACGACAACATCGCGGGTGTCTTCCCAGATCGAGACGGGCTCGCGCAGGCGCAGGAAATGCGTCGCCCAGAACGTCTTGGCCTCGCGGGCGTAGTAGTCGATCGCGGCCGCACCCAACTTGAGGGCGGTGACGGCCTCCTCATCGGGGTCGGCTTCGGAGGCCGCGGCATCCGCTCCTCGAGAAAGCGCCGCGGCGCGCGGCGACGGTTCGTAGGGGCGTTCGGTGGCATCGATATCGGCAGACGGCACCAGCCCCGCCTCGCGGGCGCGCTCGACGAGCCAGTTGCGCAAGCGCCGTGTCGAGACGCAGTCGTAGCGGTTGTAGTCGGCCAGGTCGGCGAGGATGGCCGCACCGGCGGCATCCTTTCCCGCATCGATCAGTTCCCGTGCTTCGACGTAGCGCACGATCGAGTCGTCGCCCCGTTGAACGTCGCTCGTGCGCACCTCGGTGCCCATGTAGAGGGGTTCGAGTTTCTTGATGGAGTACGAGCGGGACCCGACCCGCAGCGCGCGGCGGACGACGGGATAGAGGTCGACGAACACCCCCTCCCGGAGCAGGGTGTCGACCTCGGCTTCGCGCACGCCGTAGCGGGCCGCCATCGCCAGCAGGTGCGTCGGCTCGTACGGGGCGTAGTGGTAGATGTGCAGGCCGGGATGGGTGCGTCGGCGCAGCGCGACGAGATCGAGGAAGTCCTCGAGGGCCTGGCGCTCGTCGGCGAACGAGTGCGCCCAGAGCACCGTGTACTGTTCGTCGTCGTCGACCCACCCGAAGAGATAGTCGATCCCCCACGCTGCGCCGACCGCACCGTCGGCGGACTCCGTGTACAGCGGGTCCCCCTCGAAGTCGAAGAAGAGGTCACCCCGGTCGGGACGCGGCAAAGCGCCGATCGCCTGCGGGAAGACGACCTCGTAGGTCGGCACGGGCGGCTCATCCGAGGTCGCCGTCTGGCGCACCCCGCCCGCCGGACTGTCGAACTGACGCTTCA
>CAUPYO010000342.1:0-2946 GCA_963515565.1 uncultured Microbacterium sp. | reverse complement strand
CTCGAGCGCAGCCTCGCGCTGTTCCAGGAGGCGCAGGATGCTCGCGACCATGCCGGCATCCTGCTGCACGCCTACGTCGCGTCGCTGTCGCTGCTGGGTCTGGCCCGCTGGGACGAGGCGCTCGACGTCGTCGACTCCGCCCTGTCGTACGGGCCGTCGGGCACCGTCAACAACGGCCTGTACCGATCCCTGCTGTGGATGGGATCCTTCATCAACCTGTGGCTCGGCGACACGAGCATCGCGGCCTTCTTCGAGGCGGAAGCGGAGAGTCTCGAGGTCTCCGACGACGCCCTGCCCGGCATGCAGGGCGAGCTCGGCGGCATCCTCCGCCTCCTCATCCAGAATGCTCCGACGCGCGCGATGGAGGCGATGCGCGGCTTCGCGGAGCGCCTGAAGGGCGAGCGCCGGCTGTTCGCCGCTCTCATGACCGTGCGGATCGGGCTGGCGATCTGGCCAGACATCTCCTCGCTGGAGCTCTTCCGCGGCTACATGATCGAGGCGTACGGACGAGACCCGGAGAAGCTGTTCGCGCTGGGGGTGGCCTCCTTCAACGAACCCGACCGCCTCGTGACGCTGGCGAGGGAGTTCGGCGACGACCGCACCGCGCCGCTGGCCGCGCTCCTTCTCGCGGCGCGCAGCCGTCAGGAGCGGGACAGCCCGTCGGGGGAGCTCGGCGCCGCCATCCGGGTCGCGTTCGACGCCCTGCAGGCGGATGCCGACATCCCCCTGACGGCGGCGACCACCCGGCCCGCGGCAGACGACGGCGCCGACACCCTGTCCGCGCGCGAGACGGAGATCGCGCTGCTCGCTCGGACGCACTCCAACGCGGCGATCGCCTCCCGGCTGGGGCTCAGTGTCCGCACGATCGAGAATCACATCCACAGCGCCCTGAAGAAGACGGGTGCCACGAACCGTCAGGAGCTCTTCCAGCTCATCAGCCGGTGAGCGCCGACGGGGTCGCGCTGTTACTTCACGGCGACGGTTCCCGTGGCGACCTCTGCCAGCGGGCGGGAGTAGACCGCCCCGGGGTCGGTCGGGTCGGGCACGTCGACGAACGAGAACGACTGGACACCGGAGGCATATCTCCCGCACCGCGCGAAGTCGAACGCGGCGAGGTTCTGGGTGCCTCCCCACGTATACAGGCCGCCGCCCCGCGTCACCGCCCAGGTCGTGCAGGCGGCCGTTCTGATCTCACGTACAGCGACGTCGTCGAGCCCGGCGACGCGCGTGGGCAGCAGCACGCGTTCGCTGGAGATCTCCCTCGTGCACGGGACGGAACCGTCGAGATGGCGGCCGATGGCCTGACAGTAGTTGTTCACACCCCAGCCGTATGCATCGCCGGCGGTCGTGATCGCGGTCACGCTCGTCAGGGTGGCGTTGTAGGAGCGGAACGTGGTCGGCTGCCCCGCGATGCTCACCCGTCCGGGTGCGTAGCGGTAGCTCGGGTCCAAACTCCACGTCGACTCGGTGGTCGTTGCGCGGCCGAGGAACGCGTAACCGTTGCGGGAGTCGTTGACGGCCCAGGTGAACAGGGCCCCGTTCTGCAGCAGGAAGCTGCCGGCCAGATCGAACATCGCGGCCTGACGGAGGGGGCAGGTGTCATCGACGCGGTCGAGCTGCCCGATGGTGCCGTCGCAGCCGGGCAGCACCTTGTCCTTCATCGCTGTGACGATCGCGACGTAGGTGCGGTATCGAGCCTGCGCCGTCGTCTGCACCTTCGGGTCATAGACGAGGCCGTCGCCGGTGCGGTAGATCTCGGGGTAGGCGGCGAAGAGGGTGAGGTTCGCCCCCTCGTTCAAGGTGGGGGCGAAGGTGTGGACCTGTCCGGAGCTCAGTCCGTCCGAGTTGTCCCACCCCCAGGTGTAGATCAGCCCGTTGCGCCCGACGCCCAGACCAAGATTCGCTCCGTTCCAGACCGAGCGCCACCGGATTTTCCCCGCCGTGTCGGGACTGTCCGGCGTGCACCGTCCGGACCCGGGTGTCCAGCACGTGTCGTTGGAAACGATGGGGTAGGGCGTGGCGACGTTGCGGCCGTCCGGACGGGCGATGTTGTCGATGCTCCCCCAGGTCCAGAGGTTGCCGTCGGCGTCGAGGGCGAGAACCTGGTTCTCCGTGCGGGCGATCCGGACGATCCCGCTGAGCACCCTTCGATCGGCGGTGATCACCAGTCCCGCTCGATATTGCTCCGCCTGCGAGATACGACCCCGCCCGATCGAGTCGCGGCCCTTCTCGCCGTTGAACGCGTTCTGCGCGGTGCCCCACGTCCAGACGCGCCCCCGGTCGTCGAGGGCGGCGTACCAGCTCTCGCCGATCGGATAGTGGAAGTCGGTGCTGCCGCCGACCGCGTCGATGATCCGGACGTCGCTCGGGATGGCGACCTTGGTCGGTGCTGCGCTGTTCGCGGTCGTGCCGCCCGCTCCGTCTCCGGCGCGGCGGTCGCCCGACAGGTAGAGCTCGCCCGCCTGGGTGATCCACAGCCCCGAGCCGCTGGCGGAGGTGAAGTACACCGGGGGCTCGTCCAGGCGCGCCGCTGCCGTGGCGAGGCTCGACGCGGCATGGGTCGTGTCCGTGAACCCCGCCGAGGTCGTCGCGACCGGTGTCAGCACCGCGAGCGCGAGGGCAGCCAGGACAACGATTCTCTTTCGCACGGGATCTCCCTTTCCGAGGACCGCGGAGCCGGCGACACGTCGTCGGCGGGCAGGTGTCTGGCCGCGACCTCTCGGCGAATCTAGGTGCGGTCTTCCGGGGCTAGGTGCCGCTGTCCAGCCGCCGGGCTCGGCGGCAGGACATCGGGCTCAAGAAGATGAGTGGCGACCGCTACGGCCGCAGAGTGCTGTGAGGCGCCGGGGGAGCCTCCGCCCGCCGCCGGGCTCCATACCGCCCGAGAAACACGTTCCGCGCCGATAAACCCCCGCGCACCATCCACAGGTCGGTCGCGTGCTGCCC
>CAUPYO010000341.1:0-2948 GCA_963515565.1 uncultured Microbacterium sp. | reverse complement strand
TGCACATCGTGCTGGATTCCTCCGCACCACAGGAGTGGGCCGAGAGCATCGTCGTGAACGCGAAGGCCCAGCGGCCCAGTGTGTGCAACGCGGTCGAGACGGTGCTGGTCGTTCGGGATGCCGCTGAGCGGCTCATCCCGCCCGTTGCTGCCGCCCTGACCGACGCGGGCGTGACGATCCACGGCGACGAAACGGTCCGCGCGCTCGTCGCGGAGGCCGTCGCAGCCACCGAGGCGGACTGGGCGACCGAGCACATGAGCCTCGACCTGTCGATGCGGGTGGTCGACGATCTCGACGCAGCGCTCGCGCACATCCGCCGATACTCCACTCATCACACCGAATCGATCGTGACCGCTGACGACGCGCACGCCGAGCGTTTCCTCGCCGAGGTCGACTCCGCCGTCGTCATGGCCAACGCCTCCACCCGGTTCACCGATGGCGGCGAGTTCGGATTCGGCGCGGAAGTCGGCATCTCCACCCAGAAGCTCCACGCGCGCGGCCCGATGGGTCTGCCCGAGCTCACGAGCACCAAGTGGCTCGCGCGTGGGTCCGGGCAGATCCGCAGCTGACCACCTAAACTGGGAACACCCGACTTTCGAAGGAGTCCGAATGACCCTCGCCACGATCCTCGCCCTCGCCTCGGCGGAGGCGGAGCACCACGGCAACGTCCAGGCCGAGACGTTCATCTTCGGCCTGATCGCGTTCATCGTGTTCATGGCGCTGGGCCTGGTGACCCTGTCGTACCGCAACGTCGCCAACCGCCACTCGCACAAGGCCGAGGCCTACGCGAAGGCGCACCCCGTCGACCAGGCGCAGGTGGGACACGGCCACCACTAGGACGGCAGGATGACTTCGACGCGCGCCCCACGCATCGGGGTCATGGGTGGGACCTTCGACCCGATCCATCACGGTCACCTCGTTGCAGCGAGCGAAGTCGCACAGTCGTTCGACCTCGACGAGGTCGTGTTCGTTCCCACGGGCATGCCGTGGCAGAAAGAGAAGGTGACGGCGGGGGAGCACCGTTACCTGATGACCGTCATCGCGACGGCATCCAATCCACAGTTCACCGTCAGCCGCGTCGACATCGACCGCGGAGGACCTACTTACACCATCGATACGCTTCGTGATCTGAAAGCTGCCCGGCCCGATGCCGAGTTGTTCTTCATCACCGGCGCCGACGCGATCGCGCAGATCGTCGGATGGCGCGACCACGACGGCCTGTGGGACCTCGCCCACTTCGTCGCGGTATCCCGTCCCGGTCATGTCCTCTCCACCGAGGGCCTGCCCGAAGACGTCGTGAGTCGGCTGGAGATTCCCGCTCTGTCCATCTCATCGACCGACTGCCGCGCACGCGTGAAGAAGGGACACCCCGTGTGGTACCTCGTCCCGGACGGCGTCGTCCAATACATTGCGAAGCACCACCTCTACCGGAGCGAGGCATGAGCACACCCGACCAGCCCGATACTCCCCAGCTGACCCGCCGGCAGTTGCGCGAGATGCGCAACACCGCCTCGACGCCGGTGATCACCCCCGAACAAGCCCAGAAGGCTGCCGAAGCGGCAGAGTCCGTGGCGCCCGTCGCGGCACCGCTGCCGCGTGCCGCCGAGCCCGTCGACGTCGCCGAGGCGCCGCCCGCGGCATCCGATGTCGACCTCGAAGCCCACGCGGTGACCCGACGCGCTGCGCGACGCCAGGAGCGTCTGCGCACGGCATCCGTTCCGGTCGGCGACGCCGCCGTGCCCGCGGCTGAGCCTGAAGCCGAAGCGCCGATCGCTCCGGAGATGTCGGCGGACCCGACACACGATGCTCCTGCGGACGCTCTCGTCGAGAAGGACGACAAGGCCGCCGCACCGCTACCGGCGGAAGCCGCTGAGGCCGAGGAGCCGCAGCCTGAGCCCTCGCTGACGCAAGAGCCGCTCGCACAGGCCGACGAGCCCGACGAGCGACCGGTCGTCGCTCCCACGTTCGGTTCGGGTCTGCTGGCCGGCGACGGCGTCGAATTGGAGCTGCCCGCGTCGTTCGACCAGTTGCTCGGTCGGGGGAGCACCGCCACCGGTGCACTGTCCGCACCGAACGCACTCATCCTCTCGCAGACGCCCGAGACCGGTTCGTTCGTCTCGCCGGTCACCGCGACCGGCGAGGTGCTCATCACCGGAACGTTCTCTCTTCCCGATTCGTTCGGGTCGACGGGAACGCTGCCCGGCAGCGCCGACAACAAGGAGACGGATGCCGTCCTCGTCGACGGCGAACTTCCGGCCGCATCCTCGCCGACGCCGATCGCGGCCAGCTCCGCGATCAGCACGATCAAGAGCGCCGAAGACATCATCAAACCACCGGCACCCGAGAAGGGCAGCCGGCTGATGCTGGCGCTGGTGATCACCGCGGGCGCGCTCGCCCTCGCCCTTACCGGCGTCCTGATTGTCGCCCTCGTGACGGGAGCCTTCCGATGACCGCTGCTGACAGCACCCGAGAACTCGTCGCGATCGCCGCTGCGGCGGCCGAGAGCAAGGGCGCGGAAGATCTCGTCGCTTTCGACGTGTCCGAGCCGCTTCCGCTGGTCGACGTGTTCCTCCTCGCGACCGGCTCGAGCGAGCGCAACGTCGCGGCAATCGCCGACGCCGTCGAAGAAGCCATGCACGAGCACGGCGTCAAGCGCCTCCGTCGCGAAGGACGCCACGAGTCGCGGTGGGTTCTGCTCGACTTCGGCGACCTCGTGGTGCACGTCTTCCACGAGCAGGAGCGTGTGTTCTACGGCCTGGAACGACTGTGGAAGGACTGCCCGATCGTTCCGATCGACGCCGTGGCACCCGCCTCGGCAGAGTGAGCCGTGTTCGTCGGGCGCCTCGAGATGTAGTAAGCTTGAGGGGTTGCCGCGAGCGGGAACACAACGAAAATGGGCCTGTGGCGCAGCTGGTAGCGCACCTGCATGGCATGCAGGGGGTCAGGGG
>CAUPYO010000340.1:0-2959 GCA_963515565.1 uncultured Microbacterium sp. | reverse complement strand
CGCGAGAGCCTCGTCGCCGCGGCGAAGGCGCGCCGCCTCCTGACCGCCGCGGTCGGGCCGATCACCGCCGGTCCCCTGCAGGATGCCGGATTCGCCCCGCTCATCGCCGAGCGCGGACGGCTGGGAGCGCTCGTGCGCTCCGTGGTGACCTATTTCGGCGGAGGGCACGCGCCGAGTCATGACACGGTCGCCGGCACTCTCGAGCTCCGCAGCGGCGGCGCCGTCCTCGACGGCAGGTTCATCCCGCTCTCCCGAGCCGGCACTGCGGTGCTGGCCGCGCTGTTCGACGCCGACGGCGGCGTCGTGCCTCGCTCCGCACTGCAGCACGCCTTGCCGCGTTCGGTGGAGAACGATCATGCCGTCGACGTGGCGATCGCGCGCATTCGCGAAGCGCTCGGCACGCCGGGCATCATCGGCACGGTCGTCAAGCGTGGGTATCGCCTGAACGTCCGGGACCGCGAGGAGGACGCGACATGACCACCCTCGTCGCGTGCGCGCACGGAACGAGCGACGACGCCGGACGCCGCGCCATCGCCGTGCTCGTCGAACAGACGCGGCGTCTGCTGCCCGGCATCCGGGTGGAAGAGGCCTTCGTCGACGTGCAGCAACCGGAAGTGAGCGACGTGGTCGCGCGGCACATCGACGACGGCCCCGTGGTCGTCGTGCCGCTCTTGCTGTCGACCGGGTTCCACACCAACGTCGACATCGCTGCCGCGGTACGGCCATGGCCCGGACGGGCGATCGCCGCTCCAGCGCTGGGTCCGCACGACACGCTCGCGGAGCTCATCGGCGACCGTCTCGTGCAGGCGGGCGCCACAGCGGCGGATGCCGTCGTGCTCGCGGCGGCGGGCTCGAGCGATCCGGCGGCAGCGGTCGATGTGACGCGGATGGCGGCGATGCTCGAAAGACTGATCGATCGGCAGGTCGCGATCGGCTTCGCCGCGGGCGCGGGGCCTCGCATCGCCGATGTCGCCGACGATCTGCGGCGCGCAGGTCATTCCCGCATCGCGCTCGCCAGTTATGTGCTCGCCCCCGGCCACTTCGCGCGCGTGATCGCCGCTGTCGACGCCGATGTCGTGACAGAGCCGTTGGCCCCCGACGAACGCATCGCCGCGGTCATCGCCGAGCGGTTCGACACGGCCCGCGCTCTCCTGCGAGGGCCGCGGCCCCCCGGTCGTTGAGCGAGGGCCGCAGGCCCGAGTCGAAACGCAGAACCCGGCGGCGACCCTCAACGACCAGGAACGAGCTCACCGCGCAGCAGACGGACCAGCCCCTCGGCGGCAGAGCTCAACGGACGACGGCGCGACCAGGCGAGAGACACCTCGAATGCCGGGACACCACCGTCCAGCGGAACGATGCGCACCGGCATCCCCTCCCGCGTACGCGCCGCGGCGGCGGCGAACTCCGGGACGACGGCGAGGCCCAGCCCGTGCGGAACGTAGGTCGCCGCGGTCGAGAGGTCGGCCACCTCGATGAGGACGCGCCGCGAGACGCCGGCATGGGCGAACGCGTCGTCGACGATGCGCCGCGATCCGTACGCCGGCGGCAGATCGATGAAGCTCTCACCCTCCAGCTCGGCGAGCGTGACCTGTTCGGCGTTCGCGAGCCGATGAGCGGCGGGCACGACCACCGCATAGGGCGACGACGCGACGACCTCACCCTGAAGGCTTGCCGGCAGGGCATCGACGACCGACAGCAGCGCGACATCGATCTCACCGCGCTCCAGCTGTGCGACGAGGCCGGTGGACCCGAGCCCGGTCGCCCGCAACTGCACCGCGACGGCGGGGTGGCGCTCGTGGTAGCGCCCCAGCAACCCGGGCACATCGACGAGGTCGACGCCCGTCATCAAACCCATGGTCACCGCACCGCGCAGTTCGGTCGCGGCGGAGGCCACCGCATCGCCGATCTCGCGCATCTGCTCGAGCACGTCCCGTGCCCGCGTGAGGAGCTCTTCTCCCGCGCCGGTCAGTCGAATCTGTCGATGCGAACGGTCGAACAGCTCTACACCCAGCTCCCTTTCGAGCTCGCGCACGGTGGTCGACACCGCCGATTGCGCCAACAGCAGCCGTTCGGCAGCCCGGGTGAAGCTCAAATCCTGGGCGACCGCGGTGAATACGGAGAGGTGTCGCACGTCCATCCCTCGATCATGCCCTTTCGCGGCATCCGTCGACTCATCTCTCAGACAGATGATTCGTATCGCGAACGCCGTCTTCCTCGCCCGAGGTCAGGGGCCGAGCATGGAGGCATGAGCATCGCATCGGTCCTCCCGCCCGCCGTCGCCACGTCGTCCGCCCCGGCCGCATCCCGTGCGGCCGACCGGGTGGTCGAGGTTCTGCAGGCGCACGGCGTGCGCTGGGTGTTCGGCGTGCCGGGCGCAAAGATCGACCCCGTCTTCGATGCGCTTGCCGCGGTGCAGAACGACCCGACGGCGCCCCAGCTGATCACCTGTCGCACCGAGCAGAACGCCGTCTTCATGGCTGCCGCGATCGGCCGCCTCACCGGCATCCCCGGGGTCGTGCTCGTCACGAGCGGACCGGGCACCGCCAACCTCGCGACGGGCCTGCTCACCGCGACCACCGAGGGAGACCCCGTCGTCGCGATCTGCGGCGCGGTGTCGCGCTCGCAGCACCTCAAGCGTGCGCATCAGGCGATGGATGCCATCGGCATGCTCAACGCGGTGACCGTCTCGGCCTGCGAAGTGACCTCCGCCGACAACGTCGCGGAGGCGATCGTCAACGCCTTCCGCGCGGCGACCCGCGAACCGCGCGGCGCCGCCGCTGTCGTTCTGCCCTACGACGTGTCGACGTCGACCACCTCGCGGGGATTCGCCGAGCCGATCGTGCCGGCCATCACGGGCGGAGCGGCGGCGGCATCGGTCGCTCGCGCCGCCGCGCTGCTGCGCGACGCGCGCTTTCCGGTCATCCTCGCGGGGTCGCGCAGCGGCGAGCCGCGCACCGTC
>CAUPYO010000339.1:0-2965 GCA_963515565.1 uncultured Microbacterium sp. | reverse complement strand
GCCTTGCGCTGGAGCGCGGCGTCGAGGGCGCTGCGCAGCGACGAGGTCTTCGCCACCACGGCATCGGTCTCGGCCGACGCCTCGGAGGTGAGCGACGGGATCATCATCGCGGGGGTGACATCGATCGCCCGGAGCTTGGTGATGAGGCTGCCGAGCTTGACGGTGTCGACCGTCTTGTCGGTCGTTCCGACGTCCAGGCCGGAGGCGGACACATCCATCGTCACCTTCGCGGCGGCGGCGACAGCGGCCTGCGCCTGGCTCATCGCGGTCACGCCGCCGGCGGTGATCGCGCTCAGCGGGGCGGATGAGGTCTGGGTGGCAGCGCCGCTGGATGCGGCGGGGATGTCGGATGCGGCGAAGGCCGGCAGGGCCCCCGTCGTCGTGGTCGCGGCGCCGATCACCAGGCCGAGGCCGAGAAGGGCAGACGTCACAGAGCGGTAGGGCATACGGGGCATAAAGGAGTACTTCCGGTGAATCAGCATCGCCCAGGCGCGTCAGCGCGAGCGATGTGCGTCCTCGGGTGGACACGAAGGTCACAGCTTCACAACGTTTTCTGGACGTCCCCGGCACGAAACCTGAGTGAACCCTGGGCGTGGACCGCCCCGTGCGTGCCGTCGGACTACCTCCTTTTGGCACGGTCTAGGCCCTGACGCCCGTCCTGACGCCGATATAGAGTCTCCTGCGGCACAGCGTCACTGACACGACGCCAGGTAAGGAAACAGAGGCGAAAAACATGTCAACACAATCGGCATCCGAGATCGTCGACGCCGTCGGCGGCCCCGGAAACATCGCGAGTCTGACTCATTGCGCGACACGATTGCGCTTCCAGCTCAACGACGGTGACAAGGTCGACAAAACCGCCGTCGAGGCTATTTCGGGAGTGCTCGGCGCCGTCCCGCAGGCCGGCGACCGCTTCCAGGTGGTCATCGGCGGGGGCGTTCAGACCGTCTACAACGAGATCATGGCATTGCCCGCCATGGCCGGCGGCGGATCCGCCCCGGCGGCGGGCGCGGGAGAAAGCGACGCCGACATCAAGGCGCGGGAGCGTTCCAAGGGCCCGCGCGGCACCAATGCCTGGCTCGACTCACTGTTCGAGTTCCTCTCGGACTCGTTCCGCCCCATCCTCGGCGCCCTGCTCGGCGCCTCGCTGTTCATCACCTTCATGGCGCTCGCGGCGACCCTCGGCTGGATCCCGGCGTGGAACTCGCCGGGCGTCGTGCTGCCGCCGTCGTGGGCGTTCGTCAACCTCATGTGGCAGTGCGTGTTCATCTTCTTGCCGCTGATGGTCGCGTACAACGCCTCGCAGAAGATCGGCGCCGACCCGTGGGTGGGCTTCTCGATCATGGCCGTGACGATGCTCCCCGGATTCACCGGCCTCGGAAAGACGGCGGATGCCGTGCAGACGAGCTTCCTCGGCTCGCAGATCACCACGGTGCAGGTCTTCGGCATGCCGCTGACGATCTTCGACTACAGCTCGCAGGTGTTCCCGCCGCTGCTGATGGCGGCGGTGCTGGGCCTCGTCTACAAGGGACTCAAGAAGGTCATCCCTGAGAACCTCCAGCTGATCTTCGTGCCGTTCATCTCGATGCTCGTGATGATCCCGCTGACCGCGTTCCTCATCGGCCCCATCGGGGTGTACGCCGGTGCGGCGCTGGCCAACCTGCTGAGCTCGATCAACACGTTCTCCCCCTTCATCTTCGCGATCGTCATCCCGCTGGCGTACCCGTTCATGGTTCCGCTGGGCCTGCACTGGCCGATCAACGCGATCATGCTGCTGAACATCCAGACCCTGGGATACGACTTCATCCAGGGCCCCATGGGCGCATGGAACTTCGCCTGCTTCGGCGCGACGGCCGGTGTGCTGGTGCTCGCCTGGCGCGAGAAGGACAAGCAGATGAAGCAGACCGCCACGGGTGCGCTCGCCGCGGGTCTGCTCGGTGGCATCTCCGAGCCCTCGCTCTACGGCATCCATCTGCGGTACAAGCGCATCTATCCGCGGATGCTGGTGGGCTGCCTCACGGGCGGTCTGATCATCGGCGTCGGCTCGCTCCTGCTGGGTCTGCCGCACGGCATCACCACGCAGGCGTTCGTGTTCACCTCGCTGCTGACGATCCCGGCCTTCAACCCGATCGGCCTGTACCTCGTGGCCGTCGTCGGTGCGTTCGTGGTCGCCATGGTGCTCGTCATCATCTCGGGTTACAAGAACCCCGAGCCCGCAGAGGCCGGGGCGGCTGCCGCGACCGCCGGTGCGGCGTCCGTGGCGCCAGGCACGGCACGCGACACCATCCCCGCCGTCGCCGGTGGTGGCCAGCTCGCCGGTGTGGCCGGTGTGGCCGGTGAGGCTGCCGCGACGGCTACCGCGGTCGCCGAGCGCACGGCAGCCGTCGGCGAGCTGATTCAGATCGCCGCTCCTCTGGATGGCACCGTCGTACCGCTCGACACGGTGCCCGACCCCGTCTTCGCCGGCGGAGTGATGGGCCCGGGCGTCGCGATCGAACCGACGGGGACGACGGTCTATGCGCCGGGCGCGGGTGTCGTGGTCGCGGCGCAGCCGACCGGTCACGCGTTCGGTCTGCAGCTCGACAACGGTGCGGAGATCCTCATCCACGTCGGCATTGACACCGTGAACCTGAAGGGTGAGGGCTTCGACGTCCAGGTGAAGAACGGTGACCGTGTCGAGACCGGCACGCCGCTGGTGAGCTTCGACCGCGCCGTGATCGAGAAGGCGGGCTACCCGCTGATCACCCCGGTGATCGTCCTCAACGGCGACACGTTCGACACCGTCGACCCGGTGAAGCTCGGCCCGGTGAGCCACGGCGCGCCGCTGCTGGACGTGCAGAAGAAGGCCTGACGCGCCGCGGGGGGGGTGTGGCCCCGGCCCCGGGGGGTTTGGGGGGGGATTTCGCGCAGATCCGGGCGACTCAGCGGGGCGGAAGGGAGGCGGCGGCGACCGCGACCGTGTCCG
>CAUPYO010000338.1:0-2973 GCA_963515565.1 uncultured Microbacterium sp. | reverse complement strand
CCCGTTCGACCTCGCGGCGCACCGCTTCGGTGTCCATGCCGAGGCGGCGGGCGAGGACGCGGGTGTACTCCGGCTGCAGCAGGGGGTCGCGCAGTTCGCCGACCACAGGTGCCGCTGCCCGCAGAGCGCCCACGCGGCCTTCGACGCTGGCCAGATCGAACCCGGCCAGGCGCTGGTCGATGACGAACTCGAACATCGGCACCTTGGTGTCGAGCATCGAGCGTACGGCGGCGTCGCCGCGTTCCAGACGCAGATCGCAGGGGTCTAGGCCCTGCGGACCGGTGGCAACGTAGGTCTGCGCGTTGAACCGTTTGGCATCGGCGAAGGCGCGCAGCGCGGCCTTCTGACCGGCGGCATCCGGGTCGAAGGTGAACACCACCTCACCGGCGGCGGTGTCGTCGCCCATCACGCGGCGCAGCATCGTGATGTGGTCGGAGCCGAACGCCGTGCCACACGTGGCGACGGCCGTCGTCACGCCGGCGAGGTGACAGGCCATCACATCGGTGTAGCCCTCGACGACGACCACGCGATGAGAGCGGGAGACGTCCTTCTTGGCGAGGTCGAGGCCGTAGAGGACCTGGGCCTTCTTGTAGATCGTCGTCTCGGGGGTGTTGAGGTACTTCGGGCCCTGGTCATCCTCGAAGAGCCGGCGCGCGCCGAAACCGATGGTCTGGCCCGTCACGTCGCGGATCGGCCACACGACGCGGCCGCGGAAGCGATCGTAGACACCGCGCTGCCCCTGCGATACCAGGCCCGCGGCCGAGAGTTCCTCGTCGTTGAATCCTTGGCTGCGCATCGCGTCGCGCAGGTTGTTCCACCCCTTCGGCGCGTAGCCGACGCCGAAATGCGCCGCCGCGCCGGCGTCGAACCCGCGTTCGCCCAGGAACCGGCGGCCGGCATCGGCTTCCGCAGACGACAGCTGGCCGCGGAACCACTCGGCGGCGGCGGAGTTTGCCTGGTACAGGCGGGTGCGGCCACTGGTTTCTGGGGCGGCGCCGCCGTCTTCGTAGTGCAGGGAGTATCCGATGCGGGCCGCGAGCCGTTCGACCGCCTCGGTGAACGACAGATGATCCATGGCGCGCAGGAACGACAGCACATCGCCCGACTCGCCGCATCCGAAGCAGTGGTAGTAACCCACCTGGGGGCGCACATGGAAGCTGGGGCTGCGCTCGTCGTGAAAAGGACAGAGGCCCTTGAGCGAACCGACGCCGGCGGACTTCAGTGCGACGCGCTCGCCGATGATGTCGCCGATGTTGGTGCGAGCCTTCACTTCGTCGACGTCGGACTGCCGGATGCGCGCCATCAGTGCCCCTCTGCCGGCCACAGCCCGGCGAGGGGCTCGGGAAGGGCAAAGCCGCGGGGCGCGGTGGTGCGTCCGTCGCCCGAGCGCAGACCGAGCTCGCGGAGGTCGACGGGGCCGATCAGCCGCGCGTGCCATTCGATGGCGAACCGGTCGGTGAGACTGGCGACCTGGTCTACCACGACCCGCTTGCGACCGTTATCGGTGGATGCCGCGGCGAAGTCCTCGGCGTGGATGCGGTCCAAGTACTCGGGGCGCTCCCACAGGGCGCTCGCCAGGCGCTTGAGTACGCGGCGCAGTTCCTTGTAGAGACCGCGGCGGCCGTCGATGGTGACGACGAAGGCTCCGATCATGCCCTTGAGGACCGCCATCTCCGCCTCGATCACGCGCGGCACGATGACGCGGCCTCGGTAGCGCGTCAGCACGGGGACCGAGTAGTGCTCGCGTGTAGCGGTCGTTGCTGCGCGGGCGAAGCGGCCGATGAGATCGGAGGTGAGGTTCTTGAGCCCGGCCAGCGCGGCACGCGATCCGTCGAACCCGCTCAGCCATTCCGGTATGCGCGTCAGGCGGTACAAGGCATCGGCGAGTTCGTCGCGCGTGAACCCGAAACCGACCCACGCTTGAATCGCCGTGAGCAGTGCCTCGTGCTCGCGGGTGTCGGCGAGGCGAGCCGGGTCGAGGTAGCCGTTGAGTACGGCGTCTTCGAAATCGTGCACCGAGTACGCGATGTCGTCGGACAGATCCATTACTTCGGCCTCGATGCAGCGCACGCGGCCTGGGGCGCCCTGGCGCATCCAGCGGAAGACCGCCTCGTCTTCCGGGTAGACGCCGAACTTGTCGCGTCCGCCGGGGTCGGCGACGGCGTGCTCGACCGTCCACGGGTACTTGCACGTTGCGTCGAGGCTCGACCGGGTGAGATTGAGGCCCGCGCTGCGGCCTTCGGAATCGAGCACCTTCGGCTCGAGCCGGGAGAGGATGCGGAGGGTCTGGGCATTGCCTTCGAACCCGCCGATGTCCTCGGCCCACTCGTTGAGCGCGCGCTCGCCGTTGTGGCCGAACGGCGGGTGGCCGATGTCGTGGCTGAGGCAGGCGGTGTCGACCACATCGGGCGAGAGTTCGAGGGCGATCGCGAGCTCGCGACCCACCTGGGCGACCTCGAGCGAATGCGTCAGACGGTTGCGGGCGAAATCCTCCGGACTCGCCGGACTCAGCACCTGCGTCTTTGACGCGAGCCGTCGCAAAGCCGCCGAGTGCAACACGCGTGCGCGGTCACGCGCGAAGCCATCGCGTTGCGAACGGTGCCTCTCGGGGATGAAGCGTTCGGCGTCGTACTCGTCGTAACCGGCCGGTCGACCGGAGGCAATGGCGACGCCGCCCCCATCAGCCGCCACTGGTGTCGACCTCAGCGTCGGCGAGCTCACGCGCCGCGGCGCCGCTCATCTCACGGGTCAGCAGCCACCCGTCCGGCAGCGCCGGCCGCTTAGGGGTTCCGGCGCGACCGCGCTGGCCCTCTGCAGCCGCGCCCGGGTACGGAGCGTCGAGATCGAGCGTCGCGATCAGATCGTCGATCTCGGCGAGGCTCGATACCGTTGCGAGCTGCGCGCGGGTCTCGCCGCCCACCGGATACCCC
Source organism: uncultured Microbacterium sp. (assembly GCA_963515565.1). Lineage (GTDB taxonomy): Bacteria > Actinomycetota > Actinomycetes > Actinomycetales > Microbacteriaceae > Microbacterium. The sequence goes on along the minus strand of CAUPYO010000338.1, from coordinate 43 downwards.
TTGAAGTACCAGGCGACGTGCTTGCGGACGTCGCGGCATCCGC
>CAUPYO010000337.1:0-2986 GCA_963515565.1 uncultured Microbacterium sp. | reverse complement strand
GTGTCTCGGTGCGTCAGCGGTGTCTCGCGGACGGAGCGGATGCCGGAGCGGATGCCGCGGAGGGAGCGGGGGCGGATGCCGCGGAGGGAGCGCGGAGGGAGCGGATCATCGCGTCGAGCAGGCGGAGCGCGTCGGCCCGATCGGCGGGACCGAGCTCGGTGAGCCTCCGCTCCTCGACCGCCCTCACGGCGGCGCTGGCGTCGGCGAGAGCAGCACGTCCCCGCGCGGTGATCGTGACCGGCAACACCTTTCCGGCGGCCGGCTTGTCCGCCCGTTCGACGGCGCCGTCGCGCTCGAGCGCCTGCAGCAGCACGTTCATGGTCTGCCGCGTCACGAAGGTGCCCCGCGCCAGGTCCGAATTCGACAGACCGGGACGTTGGGCCAGCAACTCGAGACACGCGTAGTGGGTCATGCTCATGCCGAGCGGGCGCAGCACGTCCTCCATCGCGGAGCGCAGCGCGCTCGACGCCTCCTTCAGGCGATACCCGACGGATGCCGGCAGTTCGACTCCCGGGCGCTGTTGACTCATGTCAGTATTCTGACATACAGTCGCGTGTCAGATAACTGACACACGAGAGGATCCACCCATGCCCGTCACCGGCCCCGACTTCATCTCCCTCCAGGTCCGCGACCTCGCGGCATCCCAGGACTTCTACGAGACCTTCCTCGGTCTCGTACGCTCACCGGCGGGACCCCCGCACGCCATCGTCTTCGACACAAAGCCGGTCGCCTTCGCCGTGCGCGACATCGTCGACGACGCCCTGCAGGATGCCGCGACCTCTCCGGGAGTGGGCATCGCGCTCTGGATGCACGCGACCGGCGTCCAGGAGATCCACGATGCCCTTGTCGCCGCTGGCCACGAGATCGTCGCGGCCCCGATCGACGGCCCCTTCGGCCGCACGTTCACCTTCGCCGACCCCGATGGCTACCGCGTGACGCTCCACGATCGCGCGTGAGGTGCCGGCGCGGGCTGCCGGCGTGGACGTCAGCTCAGGTCGAAGTGGGTCAGTTCGGCCTCGTCGAGCATCCGCGAGCGGATGAGGAAGCGCATGCCGGTCGGACCCTCCACGCTGAAGCCGGCGCCGCGGCCGGGGACCACGTCGATCGTGAGGTGCGTGTACTTCCAGTACGCGAACTGCGCCTCGGACATGAACACCTCGATCCCGTCATCAAGTCCGACATCGAGGTCGCCGAGCTTCACGTCCGACGGCCCGGTCAGAAACATGCCGACCGGGTAGCACATCGGAGCGCTCCCGTCGCAGCATCCACCGGACTGGTGGAACATGAGCGGCCCGTGCTGCGCGGTGAGTTCACGGAGCAGGGATGCCGCGGCATCCGTGACCGCGACCCTGCTGAGTGTGGTGGTCATGACCGTCCCCGTGCCTTCTCCGCGTTCCGCCCCTCAGAAGAAGCCCATGGCTCCTTCGGCATACGACACGAGCAGGTTCTTGGTCTGCTGGTAGTGATCGAGCATCTTGAGGTGGTTCTCGCGGCCGATGCCCGACTGCTTGTACCCGCCGAACGCGGCGTGCGCCGGGTACTGGTGGTAGGTGTTCGTCCAGACGCGACCGGCCTCGGTGCTGCGACCCGCGCGGTACATCGTGTCGGCCGATCGGCTCCACACCCCCGCGCCGAGCCCGTAGAGGGTGTCGTTGGCGGTGTGGATGGCGTCGTCGAAGCCGTCGAAGCTCGTGACCGAGACGACGGGCCCGAAGATCTCCTCCTGGAAGATGCGCATCGAGTTCTGACCCTCGAACACCGTCGGTGCCACGTAGTAGCCGCCGCTGAGCTCGCCGCCGAGGTCGACCCGCTCGCCACCGGCGAGCAGGTTCGCCCCCTCGGCCTTGCCGATCTCGATGTAGCTGAGGATCTTCTCGAGCTGGTCGTTCGAGGCCTGCGCACCGATCATGGTGGCGGGATCGAGCGGGTTGCCCTGGATGATCTTGCCGACCCGCTCGAGGCCGTCGCCGAGGAACTGGTCGTAGATCGAGCGCTGGATGAGCGCCCGCGACGGACAGGAGCAGACCTCGCCCTGGTTCAGCGCGAAGAACGTGAAGCCCTCCAGCGCCTTGTCGTAGTAGGCGTCCTTCTGGCGGGCGACGTCCTCGAAGAAGATGTTCGCGCTCTTGCCGCCGAGCTCCAGGGTGACGGGGATGAGGTTCTGCGACGCATACTGCATGATGAGCCGGCCCGTGGTGGTCTCACCGGTGAAGGCGACCTTGCGGATGCGCTTGTGCTGGGCGAGCGGGGCGCCGGCCTCGATGCCGAAGCCGTTGACGATGTTCACGACCCCGGCCGGCAGCAGGTCGCCGATGATGTCGAAGAGGAAGAGGATGGATGCCGGGGTCTGCTCGGCCGGCTTCAGCACGACGCAGTTGCCGGCGGCGAGGGCCGGGGCGAGCTTCCACGTGGCCATGAGGATCGGGAAGTTCCACGGAATGATCTGCCCGACCACGCCGAGCGGCTCGTGGAAGTGGTAGGCGACCGTGTCTTCGTCGATCTGACTGAGCCTGCCCTCCTGCGCCCGCAGCACGCCGGCGAAGTAGCGGAAATGGTCGATGGCCAGGGGGATGTCGGCGGCCAGCGTCTCGCGGACGGGTTTGCCGTTCTCCCAGGTTTCGGCGACGGCGATCTTCTCGAGGTTCGCCTCCATGCGGTCGGCGATCTTGTTGAGGATGTTGGCGCGGTCGGCGGGAGTCGTGCGCTTCCACGACTCGAACGCCTTCCAGGCGACCTCGACGGCGCGGTCGATGTCTTCGACGGTGCCACGCCCCACCTCGGTGAACGGCTTGCCGGTGACGGGCGTGATGTTCTCGAAGTACTGGCCCTTGATCGGGTCGACGAACTCGCCGCCGATGTAGTGGCCGTACCGCGGGCGGTATTCGGCGACGGCGCCGCGCTGGCCCGGGGCGGCGTAGACGCTCGAGACGCCCTCTTCGACGATGGTCATGATGTCTCCTTCGACAGTGCATGGTCCGCGGCATCC
>CAUPYO010000336.1:0-2989 GCA_963515565.1 uncultured Microbacterium sp. | reverse complement strand
GCAACTTCATCTTCCGCACGCGCGAGTTCGAGCAGATGGAGATCGAGTTCTTCACGCCGCCGGCTGAAGCGCAGGAGTGGTTCGAGCACTGGGTCGAGGCCTGCTGGAATTGGTTCATCGACCTGGGCGTCGACCCGGAGAACATGAAGCGGTTCGACGTTCCCGAGGACGACCGCGCGCACTACTCCGCCGGCACGATCGACGTCGAGTACCGTTTCGGCTTCCCCGGCAAGGAGTGGGGCGAGCTCATGGGTGTCGCGAACCGCACCGACTACGACCTGAAGAGCCACTCCGAGGCATCCGGTCAGTCCCTTACCTTCTTCGACCAGGCATCCGGCGAGAAGTACACGCCGTACGTCATCGAGCCGTCTTTCGGCCTCACGCGAGCGATGATGGCCTTCCTCGTCGACGCGTACCGCGAGGAAGCGGTGCCTAACGCCAAGGGTGGCACCGACACCCGCACGGTGCTCAAGCTCGACCCGCGCCTGGCTCCGGTGAAGGTCGCCGTGCTGCCGCTGAGTCGCAACGAGAAGCTGTCGCCGATGGCCCGTCAGGTTGCCGACGACCTGCGCGCCCAGGGGTGGAACGTCGACTTCGACGACGCCGGTGCCATCGGTCGCCGCTACCGTCGCCAGGACGAGATCGGTACGCCGTTCTGCGTCACGGTCGACTTCGACTCGCTCGACGACCAGGCAGTGACGGTGCGCGACCGCGACACGATGGCGCAGGAGCGCATCGGCCTGGACGCTCTCGTCGAGCACCTGCGCACGTATCTGCGCGGCGCCTGAGAACGGCTAGCGTGGGGGCATGGAATCCGGCGCCTCCGAGTCCCCTCTCAGCATCCGCGATCTCGACACGCTCGACGAGATCTTCGCCGCGCACCGTGTGCTCGTCGACATCTGGGGAGGGCGTGACCCCATGCCTGCGCCGCTCATGCGCGCCCTGCAGTATTCGGGCAACTACGTCGTGGGCCTGTACGACGGCGAGCGCATCGTCGGGGCATCCGTGGCGTTCTTCTCGCCGCCCGAGAAGCATGCGATGCACTCGCATGTCACGGGCGTGCTTCCGGAGTACCAGCGGCGCGGTTTCGGACGCCTCCTGAAGCAGCAGCAGCGCCAATGGGCGATCGCCCGCGACATCGGCACCGTCACCTGGACGTTCGACCCGCTCGTGCGCCGCAACGCCCACTTCAACGCCAAGACCATCGGCGTGCGCTTCACTCAGTACCTCGTCGACCAGTACGGCTCCGCGTACGACATGGCGGAGCTGGATCAGCACGGCCAGGGCGTCGACAGCGACCGCCTGCTCGTGTCGTGGGCGCTCGCCTCGGCTCCCGTCCGTGAACCGGATGCCGCGGACGTCGTCGCCGCGGTGCAGATTCCCGACGACATCGAAGCGCTGCGGCTGAGTGATCCGGCGGAGGCGGCCGACTGGCGCCTGCGGGTGCGCGAGGAGATGCTCGGCCACTACGGTCGCGGCTATGTCATCGGCGGGTTCGACGACGAACGCGGTTACCTGTTCGTGCAGGGCTGACGCCGCGGGCCGCGGCGTTTCGTCTCGCTGCGCTCGCTCGACGACCGGGGGTGGTGTGCGCCGCGGCGCGCTTGCCCGCGGCAGGCGATCGGCCGAGAACAGGCGCAATCGCGGCTAATCGTCCTGCCGCGGGCGAATCGCCTGCGCCGGGCCGGTGGGCTGTGGCACCGCTCAACACCCGGCCGTTGAGCGACGAGCGCAGCGAGGAGTCGAAACCCGTCAGCGCTTCGGGGTCTTCGCGGCGGATGCCGCGGCTTTCGCCGCCTTCTTGAACTCGCGGACCTTGATCAGCGACTCCGGTGAGACGATGTCGGCCACCGAACGGTACGAACCGTCGTCGCCGTAGGCGCCGGCGGCTTCGCGCCAGCCGGCACCGGTGAAGCCGTACTGTTTGCCGAGGAGGGCCAGGAAGATCTTCGCCTTCTGCTCGCCGAAGCCCGGCAGCGCCTTCAGTCGCTTCAGCACCGTCGCACCGTCGGGGTCGCCCTCGGTCCAGAGGGCCGCGGCATCGCCGCCCCAGTCCTGCTCGAGCTTCTGGCAGAGGGTCTGCACCCGGCCGGCCATCGAGCCCGGGTAGCGGTGGACGGCGGGCGACTCCTGGAAGGCCGCGACCAGAGCATCGGGGTCGTACCCGGCGATGGTGGCGGCATCCACCGCTCCGATGCGCTCCTGGATCTTCAGCGGACCGCTGAAGGCCGTCTCCATCGCGACCTGCTGGTCCAGCAGCATCCCGATCAGCAGCGCGAGCGGGTTCTCGGTGAGCAGGGTGTCGGCGGCGGGATCGTCCGTGATGTGCAGGCTCATGCCTCCATGGTCGCACTCGTGACGAGCGGAGGCCCCACGTAGCGGGCGGACGGGCGGATGATCTTCGGATCGGACGCCTGCTCGAGGATGTGCGCCGACCATCCGATAGCCCGAGCGAGTGCGAAGGTCGGCGTGAACATCTCCCGCGGCACTCCGACGCGCTCCAGAACCACCGCCGCGTAGAACTCCACGTTGGCGTGCAGCTCACGCCCCGGCTTCGCCGCAGCGAGTGCACGTTCGGCCTCCGCCTCGAACTGCAGCGCGAACGCGGTGCGCTCGCCGCCGAGCTGCTGGGCGATGGACTTCAAAAGTTCCGATCGCGGGTCGCTCGTGCGGTAGACGGCGTGGCCGAAGCCCATCAGTCGGCGACCCGCGTCGATCTCCCCGCGAATCCAGGGCGCGATGTCACCCGGATCGGAGCCGACGGCATCCAGCGCATCGAGTACGCGCGACGGAGCACCGCCGTGCAGAGGACCGGAAAGGGAGCCCAGCGCGCCGGCGAGGGCGGATGCCACGTCGGCGCCGGTCGACGCGATGACCCGCGCCGTGAAAGTCGACGCGTTGAGCCCGTGATCGATCACCGACACGAGGTACGCGGTGAGGGCGCGGTCCTCGTCGAGGGTGGGGACGCGTCCGGTCAGCTGGTACAGGT
>CAUPYO010000335.1:0-3034 GCA_963515565.1 uncultured Microbacterium sp. | reverse complement strand
GCATGGTGCCGTTGCAGCCGCCTTCGACCTGTCCGTTGGACGGCTCTCCCAAGATCGCGAAGTCCGCCGCGAAGAGGTCCGGGCGGGTGCGCGAGAGGCGTGTCAGGCCGTTGCGCTCGGAATCCACTTCCTCGTTGTCGTACCACAGCCACGTGATGTCGACACGGGGATCGGTCAGCTCGGCGGCCAGCTTCAGCTGCACGGCGGTGCCGGCCTTCATGTCCACGGTTCCTCGGCCCCACAAGTAGGGAGCCCCGTCGACCTCGATGTCACGCGTGGGGAGGTTGCCATTGATCGGGACCGTGTCGAGGTGCCCGGCGATCGCGACGCGCTGCGACCGCCCCCGCTGCGTGCGGGCCACGATCGTATCCCCGTCGCGGTACACGTCCAGATGCGGTAGCGGCGATATGGCCGCGTAGACGGCGTCGGCCAGGGTCTTCTCGTCGCCGGAGACGCTGGGGATATCGCAGATCACCCGAGTGAGATCGACGGAAGAGGAGGACAGATCCAGCTCAGGCATGGGGCGAGTCTACCGAGAGTGATTGCTTCGATAACCTAAGAGTCATGACTGAACAGCGCACCGTATGGGGCATCGGCCTGGCGACGAAGAGCGAAGACGGCACGATCCTCGACACCTGGTTCGCCGACGTTCGACTCGGCATCCCCTCCGACGTCGATGCCGCGGCAGCAGTCATGACGTGGAGCGAGTTCGCCGAATCCGATGAGCGTCGCGCGGTGGAGATCGAGCTGATCTCCCTATCGATCGACCTCGATGACGCGCCCGTGTCGACATCCGATGCCTACCTGCGCCTGCATGCGCTCTCGCACCGCATCGTCGCACCCAACGACCTGAACCTGGACGGCATCTTCGCCCATCTTCCGATCGTCGCGTGGACGACCGCCGGCCCGATGCACCCTGATGACGCGGCGCGGCTACGTCCGCTGCTGCAGCGCGAGGGCATCCAGGTGCACGGCCTCGACAAGTTCCCGCGCCTGGTCGACTACGTGACGCCGCCGGGAGTGCGCATCGCGGATGCCTCCCGTGTGCGGCTCGGAGCGTACCTGTCGCCGGGTACCACAGTGATGCACGAGGGTTTCGTCAACTTCAACGCCGGTACCCTCGGTTCGTCCATGGTCGAAGGGCGGATCTCTCAGGGCGTCGTGGTCGGCGACGGCTCCGACATCGGCGGCGGCGCCTCCATCATGGGCACGCTCTCCGGGGGCGGTGCGCACCGGGTATCGATCGGATCGCGAACCCTCCTCGGCGCCAACGCCGGCATCGGCATCTCCCTCGGCGACGACTGCATCGTCGAGGCCGGGCTGTACGTGACGGCGGGGACGAAGATCGTCCTCTCCCACGAGCCCCCGTTGCACGACGGGTCGCGCCCGGTCGTCAAGGGCTCCCAGCTCTCCGGTCAGAACAGCCTTCTGTTCCGCCGGAACTCGCTCACCGGTGCGGTCGAAGCCGTCCGCCGCGAGGGGGTCGGCGTGACCCTGAACGAGGCGCTGCACGCCTGAGTTCACGGGAGCTCAGGTGCGCGCAGGTTCGAAGATGACCACCGGATTCGGATGCCGCGGCTCACGCAGGTCGGCCGCGGCGCTCAGTCCCGGAGTCGCACCGACAGGCACGTGACGCACCCTTCGAGCTTTTCGAACTCACTGATGGGGGTGGTGACGACCGTCAGCCCGCGGTCGACGTAGCGTTCCGCGGTCTCCGGCGCGTCCGACGAGAGGAGCACCTCCCGCGGTCCGAGCACGACCACCGCTGTGCCGTGCTCCTCGGGCACGGCCTCGAAGACCGGGAAGACAGACGGGTCATCGACGAGAGGCTCGAACCCGACGACGGTACCGTCGGGCAGCGCCGTGACGCCGCTCTTGAGGTGCAGCACTCGCTCGATCGGAACGGCAACGACGTTCCAGCCGCGCGGCGCGAGCAGCGCGGTCAGTTGCGCAATGCCGTCGGCATTGGTCCGAGAGGATGCCCCCACATAAACGGTCGCACCGACCTTGAGCACATCGCCGCCGTCGAGCGTTCCGGGAGCCACGATCTCCGCCGTCTGCAGGCCCGTCTTCTCGACGGCATCCCGCACGGAGGACGCTTCTCCCCGGCGCGAGAGCGCGCCCGCGCGACACAGCACGGCCAGATCGTCGAAGACGACCACGGCATCTTCGACGAACACGCCATCGGGCTGCGCGTCGACGGGATCGATCTCGATGATCTCCCATCCCCGCGCACGGAAAACGTCGACGTACGCTTCCCACTGGCGCATGGCCAGATCGGCATCGACGGACGTGCGCCCGATGTGGGTGACCTCTCCGTCGGCGAGAAGCGGAGACGGGCGGCGAACGAGCAGACGCGACATGGCTCGACCCTACTGGATCGACACGTCACGCTTCCCGGCTGCGTGCCGCGTCAGCCGAGGCCCGGGTAGGTACGCTCCGCCGCCCCGACGTAGAGCTGCTGGGGGCGACCGATCTTGGTCTGCGGGTCGTACTGCATCTCTCGCCAGTGCGCGAGCCATCCCGGCAGGCGGCCGATCGCGAACAGCGGCGTGAACATGCGGGTCGGAAAGCCCATCGCCTTGTAGATCACGCCGGTGTAGAAGTCGACGTTCGGGTAGAGGCGACGCTCCTTGAAATAGTCGTCTTCGAGGGCGACCTGCTCCAGCTCCTGGGCGAGATCGAGAAGCGGGTCGTGCACACCGAGCTCGGCAAGGATCTCGTCGGCCGATTCTTTGACCAGTTTGGCTCGCGGATCGTAGTTCTTGTAGACGCGGTGTCCGAAGCCCATCAGCTTCACGCCGTCTTCTTTGTTCTTCACCCGCTCGACGAAGCGCTGCACGCTCTCGCCCGAGTTCTGGATGCGCGCGAGCATGTCGAGCACAGCCTCGTTGGCGCCACCGTGCAGGGGGCCGTAAAGGGCGTTGATGCCGGCGGAGATGGAGGAGAACTGGTTCGCCCCGGTCGATCCGACCAGGCGCACGGTCGACGTCGACGCGTTCTGCTCGTGGTCTTCATGCAGAATGAGCAGACG
>CAUPYO010000334.1:0-3035 GCA_963515565.1 uncultured Microbacterium sp. | reverse complement strand
GCACACTGGCGGTCGGAGGAGCGGATGCCGGTCGCACCAGTCGCGGGCGCGGATCGTCGTCGATGAAGGCGACCGCGCGTTCCGGCGATGTCGCCCGGGCATCGAGCACGGCATCGCGGGCGATGGGGCTCAGGTCGACCGGCGCGACGACGATGTCGCGGCGCTCGTCGAGGCGGGCGAGGGCCAGCAGGTCTTCGACCAGCCCGCCCATGCGGATCGCCTCCTTCTCGATGCGCTCCATCGACTGCGCGGTCTGTTCCTCGCCGGAGATCGCGCCCATCCGGTACAGCTCCGCGTAGCCGCGGACGGTGACCAGGGGAGTGCGCAACTCATGGCTGGCGTCGCCGATGAAGCGTCGCATCTGTTGCACGGTGGCGTCGCGCTGTCCGAGCGCCTGGTCGACACGGTCGAGCATCGCATTGATCGCCGTCTTGAGCTTTCCGACTTCGGTACCGGGTGCGACGTCGCCCATGCGCTGTCCGAAGTCGCCGCGGGCGATCGACATCGCCGTCTGTTCGACCTGACCGAGGCTGCGAAAGGCGAGCGTGACCAGCCACCGGGTGAGAAGGGCGCTCGCGAGGATGGTCAGCAGCGCCAGCAGACTGTAGATGCCCACGAAGCTGGCTACCGTCTGATTGACCGGGGTGAGCGGAAGCGCGAGCAGCTGCACGTTGTTCTCGCGCGCCCCGGGGATGCTCAGGATGTCCACTGCCGCGTGGAAGGTCGTCTTTCCATCGGCGGAGTGCAGGTCGAACGGCGCCGTGCCCTGGATGAGCGTGCGATCGAGACCGAACGTCGCGGGGAACACCGGCGCGTTATCCGATGACGGCCCGCCCGTGGCGAGCTGAGTGCCGTCGGGTCCGTACACGGCGATGTAGAACGAGGTGAGCGGCGGGTACTCCGCGGGGGCGAACTGCGCGATGCCGTCGACCACCTGCACGCTCAGCAGGCTGCTCGCCTGATCGAGCGTGACGGTCTGGCTGATCGACTGGTCGCGTTCGGCGATCTGGGCGTTGCGCAGGAACACGCCGGTGCCGAACCCCGCCGCGAGCAGGCCCACCGTCAGCACCGCAACGGTGACGCCGGTCACCTTCGCGCGCAGGCTGATGCCACGCCACCACAGAGTGAGGCGGTCGTTCTTCTTCGCGTGTGCCGCGTACACGCCGTCCGCCGTCATCGACTCGCGATCAGGTGGTCTTGCCGGCCTTCAGCATGTAGCCGAAGCCGCGCTTGGTCTGGATGAGCGGCTCCGACGAGTACGGGTCGATCTTGCGGCGGAGGTAGGAGATATAGCTCTCCACGATGCCGGCGTCGCCGTTGAAGTCGTACTCCCAGACGTGATCGAGGATCTGTGCCTTGCTGAGCACCCGGTTCGGGTTCAGCATCAGGTAGCGCAGCAGCTTGAACTCTGTCGGCGACAGGTCGATCGAGACGTCGCCGACGGTGACGTCGTGCGTGTCCTGGTCCATCGTCAGTTCGCCGGCGCGGATGGTCGACTCCTCGTCAGCCTGCATCGTGCGCCGCAGGATCGCCTGGAGGCGGGCGACGATCTCGTCGAGGGAGAAGGGCTTCGTGACGTAGTCGTCGCCGCCCGCGTTGAGTCCCTCGATCTTGTCTTCGGTCTCGTCCTTGGCCGTGAGGAAGAGGATCGGCGCGGTGTACCCGGCGCCACGAAGACGCTTGGTGACGCTGAACCCGTTCATGTCGGGCAGCATGACGTCGAGGATGATGAGGTCGGGTTCTTCCTCGAGCACGGCCGAGATGGTCTGCGCGCCGTTGGCGACGGCACGCACCTGGTAGCCGGCGAACCTCAGGCTCGTGACCAGCAGGTCCCGGATGTTCGGTTCGTCGTCCACGACGAGGATGCGCGGTGCGGTCATAGCCCCATCCTGGCATCGCAACCCATCCCTTTGCTGGATATCGGACAAGATGGATGGATGACGACGCCCGCACCGCAGGTCCCCGCGCCCCCGTCTTTCATCCCGTACGTGCCGGTGGTGGCGGTTCCCGCCCCGCGTGCCCTGCCCGCCGATGCGGCCGCCGGCGGCCTCGCATTTCACCGGCTGCTGTTCGCTCGACGGCGTTCGGGGTGGTGGACTCCGCTGGTGACGGGTGTGCTCGCACTCGCGATCTACTTCGGGTTCCTCCTCGTCGTGATCATCGCCACGGTGATCGCAACCTTCCGCGATCCCGGCCGCCTCGACAGCCTGGCCGGCCTCTCGACCAGCGGCGGGGTCGACATGGGCGACCCCCTGATGGTGGCCCTCCTGCTCGGCACGATCGCCCTCATGCTGCCGGCGTATCAGCTGGCTTCTCTCATCGTCAACGGCCCTCGCGGGGGACTGATCTCGTCGGCTGCCGGACGGCTGCGCTGGCGGTGGATGCTGCAGTGCACCGGTGTGGCCGCCGCGCTGTCGTTGGTGCTGTCGGCGGTGAGCTTCCTGCTGCCAGCCGAGGGCGACACGCCGACCGCGGCGCCGAATGCACTCTGGCCGGTGGTGCTGGTTCTGGTGATCGTGCTCGTGCCGGTGCAAGCGGCCGCGGAGGAATACGTCTTCCGCGGGTACCTCATGCAGAGCATCGGGCGGTGGCTGCGGCATCCGGCATTCGCCATCTTGCTGCCGGTACCGCTGTTCGTCCTCGGCCACACGTACGACGTGCTCGGCCAGATCGGGGTGGGGCTGTTCGCCGTCGCTGCCGGTTGGCTCACCTGGCGGACGGGCGGACTCGAAGCCGCGATAGCGCTGCACGTCGTCAACAACCTGTCGGCTTTCCTGCTGGCGCTCGCCGCAGGGTCGAACCCGACCGAGAGCACGACGGGCATCGTCAGCTTCCTCTGGTCGTTCCTGCTCATCGGCGGGTACGTCGCCGCGGTGGAGTTGATGCTGCGGCGCCGACCGCTGCCGCGCACGCTCGTGCTGGCTCCGCCGGCACCGGTGTACTGACCGCGGGATTCGGCTTACGCGGCGGCGAGGCTGTCGGCGTCGAGGATCGTGTAGCTGTAGCCCTGCTCAGCGAGGAACCGCTGCCGGTTC
>CAUPYO010000333.1:0-3067 GCA_963515565.1 uncultured Microbacterium sp. | reverse complement strand
CGGGGCTTCCCGGTGGCATTGCGATCCCGCACGCCAAGAGCGCTGCCGTCCGTGAGGCCACCCTCGCCTTCGCCCGTCTGAAGCCGGGCATCGACTTCGGTGCCGATGACGGCCCCGCCGACCTCGTGTTCCTCATCGCGGCCCCCGACACGGCCGCCGAAGAGCACCTCGCCGTGCTGTCGCAGCTGGCCCGCAGCTTCATGCGCGACGACTTCACCGCTGGTCTTCGCTCGGCCGCCACGCCCGAAGATGTGGTCGCGCTGGTCACGGCTGCCGTCTCCGGCACCGCAGCGCCCGCGGCGCCCGCTCCGGCGGCGACTGCCGCGGCCGACAGCGCGCACCTGATCGACGGCCGTCCGGCCCGTATCGTGGCCGTCACCGCCTGCGCCACCGGTATCGCGCACACCTTCATGGCTGCCGACGCCCTCACCGCTCAGGGCACGAAAGACGGCGTCGACCTCATCGTCGAGCCGCAGGGATCGAGCGGCTACAAGGCCATCGACCCGAAGATCATCGACGACGCGGATGCCGTGATCTTCGCCGTCGATGTCGATGTCCGCGAGCCGCAGCGTTTCGCCGGCAAGCCCGTCGTGCGCGCCAGCGTCAAGCGGGGCATCGAGGCGCCGGGCCAGTTGGTGGCGGACGCGATCGCCGCCGCGAAGAACCCGAACGCCACGCGCGTCAGCGGTTCGGCCGGTGCGGCATCCACCGCGTCGTCGGGCGCGGGGGAGTCGTACGGGGCGAGCATCAAGCGGGCTCTTCTCACCGGCGTCAGCTACATGATCCCGTTCGTCGCCGGCGGTGGCCTTCTCATCGCCCTCGGCTTCCTGCTCGGTGGCTACACCATCGCCTTCGACGTCGACAAGATCCTGGGTGCCTCGACGCTGTGGAACCTCGGTGACACCTCGCTGATCGTGTACCTGGGCGCCGTGCTCTTCAAGATCGGTGCGCTCTCGTTCGGCTTCCTGGTCCCTGCCCTGGCCGGATACATCGCCTACGGTATGGCGGATCGCCCCGGTATCGCTCCCGGTTTCGTCGCCGGTGCGGTCGCGGGCTTCATGGGCGCGGGCTTCCTCGGCGGCATCGTCGGCGGTCTGCTCGCCGGTGTCGCGGCGCGCTGGCTGAACGGGCTCGACGTCCCGCGCTGGCTGCGCGGGCTGATGCCCGTTGTGATCATTCCGCTCCTCGGTTCGATCTTCGCTTCCGGCCTCATGCTGCTCGTGCTCGGCGGACCGATCGCCTGGCTCACCAAGGCCCTCAACGACTGGCTGTCGGGCCTCACCGGCGCCGGCGTGATTCTGCTCGGCATGATCCTCGGTCTCATGATGTGCTTCGACCTCGGTGGCCCCATCAACAAGGTCGCGTACGCCTTCGCCACGGGTAACCTCGCCGCCGGCATCGCCGGTGACGAGCGCTACCTCCAGATCATGGCGGCGGTCATGGCGGCGGGAATGGTCCCGCCGCTCGCGATGGCCCTGGCATCCACCGTCATCGACCGCAAGCTCTTCACCGAGCCCGAGCGCGAGAACGGCAAGGCGGCCTGGCTGCTCGGTCTGGCATTCATCTCCGAAGGTGCGATCCCGTTCGCTGCCGCCGACGTGTTCCGGGTGATTCCGGCCATGATGCTCGGTGGTGCTGTCACCGGTGCGCTATCGATGGCGTTCGCCGTCACCAGCAAGGCACCGCATGGTGGCGTGTTCGTGTTCTTCGCGATCGACAACTTCTGGCTGTGGCTGCTGTCCATCGCCGTCGGCACGGTCGTGTCCGCGTTCACGGTGGTCGCACTCAAGCGCTTCGTGCGCCGTGGGCCCGCCGTCGACGAGGGTATTTCCGGCGCATCCTCGGTTTCTCGCGAGACCGCGAACGCCTAGTCTCGATAGGCAACGATCTCTACACGATCCAAGGAGGATCTCATGGCAGAACGCCAGGCCACCGTCGCCAGCAGCTCGGGTCTGCACGCGCGTCCCGCGAAACTCTTCGTGCAGGCTGTGCAGCAGACGGGCATCCCCGTGACCATCGCGGTCGAGGGCGGCCCGGACCTCAACGCCGGCAGCATCCTCACGCTGATGGGACTCGGCGCAACGCAGGGCACGGTCGTCACCCTCAAGGCCGACGGGGAGGGGGCCGACGCGGCGCTCGACGCGCTCGTCACCTTCCTCGAGACGGACCACGACGCCGAAGCGTGATCGTCGGATAACAGACGGATGCCGCGGACCCTCACCGAGGACCGCGGCATCCGTCGTTTCCGTTCGGGGTCAGAGGTCGATGGACTCGCCCGGCTCGAGGGCGGTGAACCGGCCGCCGTTCTGCTCCGTCGCCCACTGCAGACGCGAACGGTGCATGTCGAGGCCGACGCGGGAGAGCGTCATGTCGTGGGTGGCGAACGAGTGGGCGGGTTTGACGGCGAGGACGAAGTCCATCGCGTCGCCGATCTTCAGCCATGGCGCTCCCACCGGGGCCGCGAGAAGCCGCACGTCGACCCCGTCCGGCAGGCTGTACGCGTCGCCGGGGTAGTAGACGGCATCGTCGACGAGGACTCCGACGTTGTCGATCGTCGGGATCGATTCGTGGATGACCGCATGGCGACCCCCGAAGAAGCGGAGGGCGAACCGGCCTGCGGTCGCGGTGTCACCGGGCGCGACGGTGATGACGTCGAACTCGGCTGCCGCAGCGGCGACACCCGCGGGACCGTAGATGGGAATGTCGGGCGCGTGCTCCCGGATACGTCGCAGATGTTCGGGGGTCCAGTGGTCGGGGTGCTCGTGCGTGAGCACCACGCCCACGGTGCCGACGAGGTCCTGCAGCGGCAGAGTGAACGTGCCGGGATCGATGATCAGCTGGTCGCCCTCCCGCTCGAGACGCAGGCAGGCATGTTCGTGTTTCGTGACGCGCATGCCGCTCAGTCAACGCCTCTCAGGGCCACCGGGCAAGCAGCGCGCGCGGACGTGCCTCGATTTGGTGGGGAGTGCGCGGGCATGGCATAATCGAACGGTTGCTTACGCAGCAGAAAAGTACGGCCCCATCGTATAGCGGCCTAGTACGCCGCCCTCTCACGGCGGTAACGCGG
>CAUPYO010000332.1:0-3072 GCA_963515565.1 uncultured Microbacterium sp. | reverse complement strand
GCCTGGGGCTTCGCGCTCCCGTTCGTGATCGTCTTCGCGGCGTTCATGATCGTTCCGATCATCGGATCGTTCGCGATGTCGTTCACCGACTTCCGTGCCCAAGACATCCGCTCGCCGTTCTCCGTCGACTTCGTTGGTCTCGATCAATACGTCAAGGTGCTGACCGACCCGACGTTCCTGAAGTCGATGACCGTCACGGGCACGTTCGTGATCGTCGGCATCCCGGTGACGATGGCCGTCGCGCTCGCGTTGGCGCTCGCCCTGAACTCGGGCGGGGGGCGCATCGTCTCGTTTTTGCGGGTGGGCTTCTACGCGCCCGTCGTCACCAGCATCGTGGCCGTCGCCGTGGTCTGGCGCTACATCCTGCAGCCGGACGGCCTCCTCAACAGTGCGCTCGCGATCATCGGCATCCAGGGCCCGGACTGGCTCAACGACACGACGTGGGCGCTGCCCTCGCTCATCGCGATGGCGGTGTGGCGCAACGTCGGCACTCTCATGGTGATCTTCCTGGCCGGGCTTCAGGCCATCCCGACCGACGTCAAAGAGGCCGCCATGATGGACGGCGCCTCCGCGTGGCGGCGGCTGACCTCGGTCACCCTCCCGATGCTGCGCCCGACGCTGCTGCTGGGCGCCGTGCTCATCTCGGTCGGCTTCCTGCAGTTCTTCGAGGAGGCCTTCGTGATGACGCAGGGCGGCCCGCTCGATTCGACCCTGTCGGTCGCCTATTACACGTTCAAGCAGTTCGGCTTCGGACAGTACGGCGTCGCTTCGGCGGCCAGCTACATCCTGTTCCTCGCGATCGCGCTGCTGAGCCTGCTGCAGTTCCGACTGCTGCGGACGAAGGACTGAGAGGACCTCGTCATGACCGCTCCTGTCACTGCGCACTCCCGGCGCACGAGACGCAGCCGCCGGGCCTTCACCGGCCGCGCCGTCACGTACACCGTGCTCGTGGTCGGACTCATCGTGTGGATGCTGCCGTTCGCCTGGATGCTGCTGGGCTCGGTGAAGACACAGGGTGAGATCCTGCAGCGTCCGCCGACCTGGTGGCCGCGCGAGTTCACCTGGGACAACTTCGCCCAGTGGTTCGGCCCGCTCGACATCGGCCGTTTCTTCACCAACAGCATCGTCGTCGCCTTGTTGACGGTGCTCGGCAACCTCGTCTTCTGCTCGATGGTCGGCTACGCCCTCGCCAAGATGGACTTTCCCGGAAAGAAGATCCTCTTCGGCGTCGTGCTCGTGACCCTCATGGTTCCCGGCGTCGTCACCTTCGTGCCCCTGTTCGTGATGGTGTCCTCGTTCGGGTTGACGAGCAGCTACGCGGCGCTGATCCTGCCGTTCATCACGACACCGCTCGGCGTGTTCCTCATGCGGCAGTTCATGCTCGGCATCCCCGATGAGCTCATCGAAGCCGCGCGCATCGACGGGGCGGGCGAGCTGCGCATCTTCGCGCGCGTGGTCATGCCGCTGTGCGGTCCGCCGCTGGCGACCCTCGGCATCCTCACGTTCCTGGCCTCGTGGAACAACTTCCTCTGGCCTCTCGTCGCGGCCCAGACCGAGAAGATGTACACCCTGCCGGTGGCGCTTTCGCTGTACTCGACCGGCCAGAACGCGACGGACTACGGGCTGCTACTGGCCGGTTCCGTGCTCATCATCGCCCCGATTCTGCTGCTGTTCGTCTTCCTGCAGCGCTACTTCATCCAGGGCGTCGCGACGACCGGGCTCAAGTGAGCCCCGCGTCCGCGACCCGCCTCGAGAAAGAGACTCCATGACCCCCACGTTCCTCACCGCACCCGACGGCACATCCTTTCGCGACCTCAACGGCAACGGGGTGATGGATCCCTACGAAGATCCGCGCCTGAGCGCCGACGACCGCGCCGCGGACCTGGTGGGACGGATGAGCCTCGAGGAGAAGTGCGGTCTGATGTTCCAGACCGTCATCGAGGTGGGGGAGGAAGGCGAGCTGCTGGAGGCGCCGGGACGGATCTCCAAGTCGCCGACGACAACGGTGGTGCTCGGCAAGCATATGTCGCACTTCAACGTGCACGCCATCCGCAGTGCCCGTCAGGCCGCCGTCTGGAACAACAACCTGCAGGCCCTCGCCGCCCAGACCCCGCACGGAGTTCCGGTGACCATCAGCACCGACCCCCGGCACGCGTTCGTCGAGAACACCGGGGTCGGATTCGCCGCCGGTCCGTTCTCGCAGTGGCCGGAGGGGCTCGGTCTCGCGGCGATCGACGACGTCGAGACGGTACGGCGGTTCGCCGAGGTCGCGCGGCAGGAATACCGCGCCGTCGGCATCCGCGCCGCCCTCCATCCGCAGATCGACCTCGCGACCGAGCCGCGGTGGGGTCGTCAGGCACAGACTCTCGGGCAGGATGCCGCGCGCGTCGCCGAGTTTACGGCGGCGTACCTGCAGGGCTTCCAGGGCGACGCCATCGGCCCCGACAGCGTCGCCTGCACCACCAAGCACTTCCCCGGCGGGGGGCCGCAGAAAGACGGCGAAGACGCGCACTTCCCTTATGGGCGCGAGCAGGTCTACCCGGGCGGCATGTTCGACTACCACCTCGAGCCGTTCCGCGAGGCGATCCGTCGGGGCACGGCCGCGATGATGCCGTACTACGGCATGCCGATCGGGCTCGAGCGAAACGGTGTGCCGATCGAAGAGGTCGGCTTCGGCTACAACCGTCAGATCGTCACCGATCTGCTGCGCGGCGAGCTCGGCTTCGACGGCGTTGTCGTCACCGACTGGGAGCTCGTCAATGACAACCACGTCGGCGATCAGGTGCTGCCCGCGCGCGCGTGGGGCGTCGAAGAGCTTTCGCCGAGCGAGCGCATGCTCAAGATCCTGGATGCCGGTGCCGACCAGTTCGGCGGTGAGGAGTGCGTCGACCTGCTCCTCGATCTCGTGCGCTCGGGACGCGTGCCCGAGGAGCGCATCGATCAGTCGGCCCACCGCATCCTGCGGGTGAAGTTCCAGCTCGGCCTCTTCGACGACCCGTTCGTCGACCCCGACGAGGCGGAGCGTATCGTCGGGAACGCCGAGTTCCGCGCCGAGGGCGAGCAGGCCCAGGC
>CAUPYO010000331.1:0-3078 GCA_963515565.1 uncultured Microbacterium sp. | reverse complement strand
GCGCGACCACGGCGCCGAGTCAGCGCACGGTGCGCGTCGCGCGTTCCGGCGCACTCGGACTGTTCGGGCGCATGCCCACCGGTGGCGTCGGGGCGACCTGGGCGCGCGCGCTCACCGCGTGGCTGCGCGACCCGCGGTACCTGCGCCAGCTGCTCGTGGTTCCCCTGTTCCCGCTGCTGTTCGCCTTCACCGGCGGCATCCACGGATTCACCTTCGCCGCGTCGGCGGTCCTCGTCGCCTTCGTGCTGTGCCTGGCCGGCTACACCGACGTGTCGTACGACGGCACCGCGTTCGCCTCGGTGCTCTCCACGGGCATCCGCGGGCGCGACGATCGCCTCGGTCGCGCACTCGGTGCCGCGACGATCGGCATCCCGCTTGTCGTGCTCGTCGCCATCGTGACGACCGTCATCGGGGGCAAGACGCAGCACCTGCCCGGCATCCTCGGCGCCTCGCTCGGGCTGGTGCTCGGCGGATACGGGGTATCTGCGGTGTCATCCGCGCTGATCGTCACCCCGGTCGCCGCACCCGGCGACAGTCCGTTCAAGAGCGTGCCGGGTCAGACCTTCCTGACCGGTCTACTCGTGTTCGTGGTGATGGGTGCGTGTGCGGTCATCGGCATTCCCGCCGCCGTGTTCGCGATCATCGGTCTCGTCACCGGCGCTGCGGTGTGGGGCTGGGTGTCGCTGGCCGTCGGCATCGTCGTGGGCGGCGCTGCCGCTGCGCTGGGCGTGTGGCTCGGAGGCCGTACGCTCGATCGCACCGGTCCCGATCTGCTGCAGCGCATCAAGGCGTTCCCCACGACGTGAGAGCGCGGTCGCGCTCCGCGGCTGCGGCTCAGCGGTAGCGGCGCCCTTCGTCGCGACGGAAGAGCCACACCGCGGCGGCGCCCAGCACGAGGGTCCAGGTCGCGATGCCCAGGATGGCCCAGAGGGGAATCTGCTGACCCAGCGCGGCGGCGACGACGATCTCGCGCGCCTGACGCACCCACAGCATGCTCGACGCGGAATCGAGCCACCCGGGGAACATCTCGGGCGGCAGGAACAGCCCGCCGCCGAAGGCGAGGAGGAACATCGCGACCTGCGTCACCGCGATCGCCGCCTTCGGGCCCGAGGTCGTCCCGATCACGATGCCGAGCAGCGTCGAGGGAATGGCCGTCACCACCACGAGCCCGATGGCGGCGAGCAGCGCGGGCAGGCTGGCCGATGCCGACGTGAATGCCGCGCCCACGATGAGCAGTGGCACCAGAGCGGCCAGCGACAACACGAGGGTCGCCCCGAGCAGGCCGCTGATGCGGGCGGCCGGTGATCCCGGAAGGGTGCGCAGATACGGCCACCACGGCTTCGATCGCTGATCGGCCAGATCAAGGCCCACGGAGAAAAGGCTCGCCGACATGAAGGCGAACACCACCATCGAGCAGATCGCCGCCGTGGCGATGGCGGGGGTGCCTGTGACGACGTCCTGTGGCAGCACGAACAGGCAGAAGGCGAGAGTCGGGAACACGAGTGTTCCGATGACGGCGATCGGCACGCGCGCGGTCTCGCGGAGGTTGTATCGGGCATGGACGGTGGCGAGGGCGAGATGAGACATCACGCGGCTCCCTTCGTGATGGTGAGGAAGGCCTCTTCGAGGGTGGCACCGCGCACCGTCAGGTCGCGGAAGGGGAGGGTGCTGGCGGCGAGCGAGCGCACGAGAGCGTCGGAGTCGGCGACGATCGCGGTCACGCGGCCGTCGGATTCCGTCGCCGTGGCGGTCGGATCGAGCGCGAGGATGTCGTCGGCGCGCACCCCGCCCACGGTCACCCATCGTCGCGAGACCCCGGCGACGACCGCCGCCAGTGCATCGTCGGCGCGCACGCGGCCCCGGTCGATGACCACGACGCGCTGAGCGAGCTGCTCGATCTCCTCGAGGTGATGACTGGTGACGACGACGGCCGTCCCGGCGCGATGGCGGGCGCGGACGGCATCCCACAGCATGCGCCGTCCCTCGACATCGAGCCCGGTGGTCGGTTCGTCGAGCAGGACCAGTTCGGGGTCGCCCACGAAAGCCAAGGCGACGGCTACGCGTCGCTGTTGGCCTCCGGAGAGCGACCCGCACTGGCGGCGGAGGATGTCGGTGAGGCCGAACTCGGCCACGATCCGCTCTTTCGGCGCGGGGGCGGGGTAGTGCGCGGCGACGAGGTCGATCACTTCCCCCACGCGCAAGGCGTCGGGCAGGGCGGTCGCCTGCGGGGTCGATCCCAGCTTCACCCGCTGTGCGCTCTGGCGCGGATCGCCGCCGAAAAGCTCGACGCGGCCCGAGGTGGGCGCCCGCAGCCCCTCGACGAGCGCGAGCAGGCTGGTCTTTCCGGCTCCATTGGGGCCGAGCAGGCCCACGCATTCGCCGGCGTGGATCTCGAGGTCGATGCCGTCTATGGCGACCGTGTCGCCATAGGTCTTGGTCAGTGCGGCGGTGCGCACGAGCGGTGTCACGAGAGTCCTCCGAGCAGTTCGATCAGTTGGGAGCGGTAGGTGCGAAACGCGCCGCGGCCGGCGTGGGTGAGCGACACGTGCGTGACCGGCTTGCGTCCTGCAAAGCCCTTGTCGATCTCGACATAGCCGGCGTCGGCCAGTTTCGTGAGGTGCGTGGTGAGGTTGCCGGACGTCATGTCGAGGAGCTTCTGCAGTGCGGGAAACGTGATCTGGTCACCGTCTGCGAGTGCCGAGGTGAGCACCGTCATGATCCGCAGCCGTGCCGGAGCGTGGATCACCGGGTCGAGCTCGCTCACGAGTCGTCGTCCGTCGTCGCCTCGAGGGGGCCCCAGAGCATCAGGGCCGCGACGACGAGCATTCCGGCGGGTGCGACGGTCGCATAGACCAGGTAGTGCAGCGGCGCTCCCAGGAAGGTGGCGACGACCGTCGTGGCGATCATCAGGGCACCGAGCAGATACATCGGAATGCCGCGGAAGAGTGCGCCGCCGGCGAGGTAGAGCACGCCGACGAGGAAGACGTAGACGGCCGGGTAGAGAAGTTGGCTGATCTCGTCGCTCAGGCCGTGCGCCTGCAAGCCCCCGCGCAGCCGGGAGGCGGCGACCATCGTGAC